>NZ_JBEOXU010000068.1:0-34258 GCF_040296725.1 Streptomyces sp. NPDC002044 | reverse complement strand
GGCGCCCGCTGACCGGGCCCGGTCCCGGGCCGGCCCGCGCGGGCGGGCCCGGGACCGGCGTACTCGGTCCGCGTACGTCTCGGTCCGCGTACGTCTCAGTCCGCGTACGTCTCGCCGCGCCCGGCCTTCGCCACCAGCGAGGCGGGCGGGGCGAACCGCTCGCCGTACGCCGCCTCCAGCTCGCGGGCGCGCGCCACGAAGCCCGCCAGGCCGCCCTCGTAGCCGTTGACGTACTGGAGCACGCCGCCCGTCCACGCCGGGAAGCCGATGCCCATGATGGAGCCGATGTTGGCGTCGGCGACCGAGGTCAGCACGCCCTCGTCGAGGCAGCGGACCGAGTCGAGCGCCTCCGAGAAGAGCATCCGCTCCTTCATGTCCTCGAAGGGGATCTCGTACCCGGGCTTGGTGAAGTGCTCGCGCAGCCCCGGCCAGATGCCGGCGCGCTTGCCCGCCTCGTCGTACGCGTAGAAGCCGCCGCCGCCGCTGCGGCCGGGCCGGCCGAACTCGTCGACCATCCGGTCGATGATGGTGTCCGCCGGGTGCTCGGCCCAGGTGCGCCCCTCGGCCTCGAAGGCCCTGCGGGTCTCGTTGCGGATCTTGCGCGGCAGGGTGAGCGTCAGCTCGTCCATCAGGGAGAGCACCTTGGCCGGGTAGCCGGCCTGGGCCGCGGCCTGCTCGACGGAGGCGGGCTCGATGCCCTCGCCCACCATCGCCACGCCCTCGTTGATGAACTGGCCGATGACGCGCGAGGTGAAGAAGCCGCGCGAGTCGTTGACCACGATCGGGGTCTTGTTGATCTGGCGGACCAGGTCGAAGGCGCGGGCGATGGCCTCGTCGCCGGTCTGCTCCCCCTTGATGATCTCGACCAGCGGCATCTTGTCCACGGGCGAGAAGAAGTGCAGCCCGATGAAGTCGGCGGGCCGCTTCACACCCTCCGCGAGCCCGGAGATCGGCAGGGTGGAGGTGTTGGAGCACAGCAGCGCGTCGGGCGCGATGACGTCCTGGATCTCCTGGAACACCTTGTGCTTGAGGGAGGTGTCCTCGAAGACCGCCTCGATGACGGCGTCACAGCCCGCCAGATCGGCGGCGTCGGCGGTCGTGGTGATCCGGCCGAGCAGCTCCGCGCGCTGGGCCTCGGTCGTGCGGCCGCGCGAGACGGCCTTGTCGAGCAGCTTCTCGGAGTACGCCTTGCCCTTGGCGGCGGCCTCGGCGGTGACGTCCTTGAGGAGGACCTCGATGCCGGCCCGGGCGCAGGAGTACGCGATGCCCGCGCCCATCATGCCCGCGCCGAGGACGGCGACCTTGCGGACCGGGCGCGGCTCGACTCCCTGCGGGCGGCTGCGGCCGGCGTTGACGGCCTGGAGGTCGAAGAAGAACGCCTGGATCATGTTCTTGGCGGTCTGACCGGTGACCAGCTCGGTGAAGTAGCGGGCCTCGATGGTCAGCGCGGTCTCGAAGTCGACCTGGGAACCTTCGACGGCGCAGGCCAGGATGTTGCGCGGGGCCGGGTAGGGGGCTCCGTTCAGCTGCTTCTTCAGGTTGGCCGGGAAGGCCGGCAGGTTCGCGGCGAACCGCGGGCTGGACGGCGTGCCGCCCGGGATCCGGTAGCCCGGTACGTCCCACGGCTGCTTCGACTCGGGGTTCGCGTCGATGAAGGCGCGGGCCTTGTCGAGCATCTCCTCGCGCGTGGCGGCCAGTTCGTGGACCAGGCCGTTCTCCAGGGCGCGCTTGGGGTTGTACTGGGTCCCCTGCAGCAGCACCTTGAGCAGCGCGTCGGCGATGCCCATGAGGCGCACGGTGCGGGTGACGCCGCCGCCGGCCGGGAGGAGGCCGAGGGTGACCTCGGGCAGGCCGATCTTGGAGCCGGGGGCGTCGAGGGCGACGCGGTGGTGGGAGGCGAGGGCGATCTCGTAACCGCCGCCCAGGGCGGCGCCGTTGATGGCGGCGACCACGGGCTTGCCGAGGGTCTCGATGCGGCGCAGGGAGGACTTGATGGCGGTGCCGGTGTCGAAGGCGAGCTGCGCGTGCTCGGGGCCCAGCCGGATCATGTCCTTGAGGTCGCCGCCCGCGAAGAAGGTCTTCTTGGCGGAGGTGTAGATGATGCCGCGGATGGAGTCCTTCTCGGCCTCGGCGCGGTCGGCGATCGCGGCGATGGAGTCCTTGAAGGCCTGGTTCATCGTGTTGGCGGACTGGTCGGGGTCGTCGAGGACCAGGGTGACGACGCCGGTCTCGTCCTGTTCCCAGCGGATGGTTCGGGTCTCGGTCATGGGTGGGTCTCTCCGTGGAAGTCTCGTTCGGCGGGGCCGGGGCGGAAGGGGCCGGGGGTCGGCCCGGGCGCTGCGCGGGGGTGGGGCGTTCGCTGAGCTGGCGTTGGCTGCGAGAGCGTTGGCTGCGAGAGCGTTCGCCCTGTGCGGGTCGGGCGTTCGCCGCACCCCACGGCTACAGGCGTTCGACGATGGTGGCGACGCCCATGCCGCCGCCGACACACAGGGTGACGAGCCCGTAGCGCTTGTCCTGGCGCTCCAGTTCGTCGATGACGGTGCCGAGGATCATCGCGCCGGTGGCGCCGAGCGGGTGGCCGAGCGCGATGGCGCCGCCGTTCACGTTGACCTTGTCCAGCGAGACGCCCATGTCCTTGACGAAGCGGAGCACGACGCCCGCGAAGGCCTCGTTGATCTCGATCAGGTCGATGTCGTCGATGGTCAGGCCGGCCTTCGCCAGAGCCTTGCGGGTGGCCGGGGCGGGGCCGGTGAGCATGATGGTCGGCTCGGACCCGGAGACCGCCGCCGAGACGATCCGGGCGCGCGGCCGCAAGCCGCCCCGGTCCCCCGCCTCGCGGGAGCCGATCGCGACGAGCGAGGCCCCGTCGACGATGCCGGAGGAGTTGCCCGCGTGGTGGACGTGGTCGATCTTCTCGACCCAGTGGTACTTCTGCAGGGCGACGGCGTCGAACCCGCCGAGGTCGCCGATGTCCGCGAAGGACGGCTTCAGCCGGGCGAGGGTGTCCGCGGTGGTGCCGGGGCGGATGAACTCGTCGTGGTCCAGGACGACCAGGCCGTTGCGGTCGGTCACCGGGACGACGGACCCGGCGAACCGGCCGTCCTTGACGGCCGCGGCGGCGCGCTCCTGGGAGAGGGCCGCGTACTCGTCGACATCGCGCCGGGAGAAGCCCTCGATGGTGGCGATCAGGTCGGCGCCGATGCCCTGGGGCACGAAGCCGGTGTCCCAGTTCGTCATCGGGTCGGCGAACCAGGCGCCGCCGTCGGAGGCCATCGGCACGCGGGACATGGACTCCACGCCGCCCGCGAGGACCAGGTCCTCCCAGCCCGAGCGGACCTTTGCGGCGGCCATGTTGACGGCTTCCAGGCCAGAGGCGCAGAAGCGGTTCTCCTGGACACCCGCGACGGTGTCCGGGAGCCCGGCGGCGATGGCGGCGATCCGGGCGATGTCGGAGCCCTGGTCGCCGACCGGGCCGACGACGCCGAGCACGATGTCGTCGATGGCGGCCGGGTCCAGTCCGGGGTTGCGCTCGCGCAGGGCGTGGATGAGGCCGACGACCAGGTCGATCGGCTTGGTGCCGTGCAGGGCACCGTTGGCCTTGCCTCGCCCGCGCGGGGTGCGGATCGCGTCGTATACGTAAGCTTCGGTGCTCACTGGTCAAGCCTTTCGCAGGGTGCTGGGGGGAGGTCGGTGGGGGCGGGTCAGCCCAGGAGGGAACGGCCGATGATCTCTTTCATGATCTCGGTCGTGCCGCCGTAGATGGTCTGGATGCGGCCGTCGACGAAGGCGCGCGCCACCCGGTACTCGCTCATGTAGCCGTATCCGCCGTGGAGTTGCAGGCAGCGGTCGGCGACCCGCTTCTGGAGCTCGGTCGCCCACCACTTGGCCATGGAGGCGTGGACGTGGTCGAGTTCGCCCGCCGTGTGGTCGGCGATGCACCGGTCGAGGAAGGTACGGGTGACGGCGCACTCGGTGGCCATCTCCGCGATCTCGAACCGGATGTGCTGGAGCTTGGCCAGTGGCCGCCCGAACGCCTCGCGTTCCTTCACGTAGCGCGTGGTGATCTCCAGCAGGTGTTCGGAGGCGGTGATGGCGGCCATCGCGATGCCCATCCGCTCCTGCGCGAGGTTGGTCATCAGGTGGACGAAGGCGCCGTTCAGTTCCCCGAGCAGGTTCTCCTTCGGCACGCGCACGTCGTGGAAGAACAGCTCGGCGGTGTCCTGGGCCTTCTGTCCGATCTTGTCGAGGTTGCGGCCGCGCTCGAAGCCCTCGGCGCCGCGCTCGACGACGAGCAGCGACAGGCCGTGCGCCCCGCCGTCGGGCGTGGTCTTGGCGACCACGATGACCAGGTCGGCGAGGATGCCGTTGGAGATGAAGGTCTTCGAACCGTTCAGCACCCAGTGGTCGCCGCGGTCCTCCGCCGTCGTACGGATCGCCTGGAGGTCGGAGCCGGCGCCCGGCTCGGTCATCGCGATGGCCGTGACGGTCTCGCCGGAACAGAAGCCGGGCAGCCAGCGGCGCTTCTGTTCCTCGGTGGACAGCGAGGTCAGGTACGGGCCGATGATGTCGTTGTGCAGCCCGATGGCGAGCCCGGGGGCGCCCGCCCGGGTGAACTCCTCGGCGATCACGGCCGCGTACCGGAAGTCGGGGTTGCCGCCGCCCCCGTACTCCTCCGGGACGGCCAGGCCCAGCAGCCCCTGGCGGCCGGCGGCGCGCCACGCCTCCCGGCTGACGATGCCGTCCTTCTCCCACTGCTCGTAGTGCGGCAGCACCTCCTTGGCGAGGAAGGTGCGGACGGTCTCGCGGAACGCCTCGTGGTCGGCTTCGAAGATCTGGCGCTGCATGGGTCGGCTCCTCAAGGCCAGTTCCTGACGGTTGCGTTCGGCCGGCCCGGCCCGGGGCCGGCCGGTGTGATGCTGAGCGGGGTGACGCCCGCCTCGCGGGCGGCCCCGGCGCGCGCGGACGTACCCCGCCGCGGCCGCGTCGGCCGCCCGGCGTGGATCGCCGGCGTGGTCGCGCGTCATGGACGGCTCCATCAGCCCTCCCCCGGCGGCTCGCCCGCGGTCCCGGCGGGAGCCCCCGCCGGCGCCTCTCCCAGCAGCTCCGGCACGCCCCAGTCGGCGGCCACCGACGCGGTGTGCGCGCCCGGGCGGGCCGGGCCGCTCGTCACGGAGGCCGGGGTCGCCGAGAACCGCGGCGCGGGTGCGGGCTGGACGATCCCGCCGAAGTCGGTGAAGGTGCCGCGGGCCGCGAGGTGCGGGTGCTCCGGCGCCTCGCGCAGCGAGAGCACGGGCGCGACGCAGGCGTCGGTGCCCTCGAAGACCGCCGTCCACTCGGCGCGCGTACGGGTCCGGAAGCGCTCGGCGACGGCCTCGCGGAGCTCGCCCCAGCGGGCGAGGTCCTTGCGGGCGGGGGCCCGGTCCGCGATGCCGAGCAGTTCGGTGAAGGTGTCGTAGAACTGCTGCTCCAGCGCGCCGACCGCCATGTACTGCCCGTCGGAGGTCGCGTAGGTGCCGTAGAAGGGGCAGCCGCCGTCGAGGAGGTTGGCCCCGCGCCGGTCCTGCCAGCCGCCGGCCGCCATCATGCCGTGGATCATCGCGGTGAGGTGGGCGGTGCCGTCCACGATGGCCGCGTCGACGACTTGGCCGGCGCCGGTGGCACGCGCGTGCTGAAGGGCGGCGAGGACCCCGATGACCAGGTAGAGCGAGCCGCCCGCGTAGTCCCCGACCAGGTTGGCGGGGACGGCCGGGGGCCCGTCCGGCTCGCCGATCATGCCCAGGGCCCCGGTCACGGCGATGTACGCGATGTCGTGACCGGCGGTGTGGGCGAGCGGTCCGTCCTGGCCCCAGCCGGTCATCCGGCCGTAGACCAGCCGCGGATTGCGCGCGTGGCAGTCGGCCGGGCCGACACCGAGCCGCTCGGCGACCCCCGGGCGGAAGCCCTCGACGAGCACGTCGGCCCGCTCGACGAGGTCCAGGACGCGGGCGGGCCCTCCGGCGGACTTGAGGTCGAGCAGTACGGAGCGCTTGTTGCGGTTGGTGACGTCGTAGGCGGGATCGACCGCGAGCCCGCCCCCGCCGGGCCGGTCCACCCGTACGACGTCCGCTCCCAGGTCGGCGAGGAGCATGGCGGCGAACGGGCCCGGGCCGATGCCCGCCAGCTCGACGACGCGCACCCCGGCGAGCGGACCGTTCCCTGTCACTGCCATCGGGCCCCCGGTGTCTCTGGTCTGCGACTGTGTGACACAACTGATGTAACACCAGCGATGCTAGGAACGTGCCGCCCTCCGCACAACCCCTTGGGCGAGCAAGCGCTTAGCAGTCTGTCCCGATCGGGGTGGATAGGGGCGTTGGAGCGCGCCGGCCCGCGCCGAACTGGATGCCCTACCCCCCTGATCAAGCCACGTACGGCTATGTACTCTGAGCCTGGTTTCAAACCTGATCAAGTTCAAAAAACGAAAATGGGGGGGGCCGGTGCGCAATCGCCGACTCATGCTTTCCGCCGCAGTCATCGCGGCCGGTGTAGGTCTCATACCGGGTCTGGCCCACGCGGCCGACCCGGTCCAGCCCACCAAGTCCAGCAAGCCGGACGCCCACGGGGTCGACAGCACGCCCGACCTCACCGAGGTCGGACAGCAGAAGTTCAGCAGCCCGGCCGAGCGCACGGTCCGGTTCGCGCCGAAGGGCAACGCCAAGAGCAAGGCCGCTCCGCAGGCCGATGGCGCCGTCGCCGCCGACCCGACGGTCGGGCTCAGCGGCTGGGGCACCAGCGCGCGCGGCGTCCACATCGACGCCGCGGTCACGAACCCGGACTCGACGCTGCTCAGCCTGAGCGTCGAGTGGGGCGACGGCAGCACCGACCAGTTCAACGTCTACGGCAGCGAGACCGTGCCGCTGCAGCACTCCTACAAGGACATCGGCTACTACACGGCCAAGGTCACCCTGTCCGACAACTCGGGCGCCCGGGCCGTCAACACCATGGACCTGTGGACCCTGGGCTCCGACTTCACCCCGCACACCCCGACCCGCCTCCTCGACACGCGCGACGGCACGGGCGCGCCGAAGGCGGCCAAGGTGGCCGCCTTCGGCACCGCCAAGGTGAAGATCGAGGGCGCCGCCAAGATCCCGGCCGGCGTCAATGCCGTGGTCCTCAACGTCACCGTCACCAACGCCACCAGCTCGGGCCACATCACCGCGTACGGCTCGGGCGACGACCGCCCGACCTCGTCGAACGTGAACTACAACGCCGGCCAGACCGTCCCGAACCTGGTGATCGTGCCGGTCGGCGCGGACGGTCACGTCGACCTGTACAACCACAGCGGCGGCACGGTCGACCTGATCGCCGACGTCACCGGCTACTTCACCCACACCTCGTCCAGCGGCTACACCCCGCTGGCCCCCTCCCGTCTCGTCGACACCCGTTCCGGGCTCGGCGCGAAGAAGGGGCAGGTGCCCGGAGCCGGCACGTTCGGCGTCCAGATCGCCGGCCGCAACAACGTTCCTTCCACCGGCGTGACCGCGGTCGCCCTGAACGTGACCGTGACCGAGCCCAAGAGCGAAGGCCACCTGAGCGTGTTCCCGAGCGGGCAGCAGGCCACGACGTCCAACCTGAACTTCAGTGCCGGCCAGACCATCGCCAACGCGGTGATCGTCCCCGTCGGCAAGGACGGCAAGATCAGCGTGCGCAACGGCGCCTGGGGCGCCACCGACGTCATCGTCGACGTCGTCGGTTTCTACAGCCCGGACAGCGAGGGCGCCTACCGCCCGGTCCAGCCCGAGCGCCTGCTCGACACCCGCGGCGACGCCGACTGGGACTCCGGCCCGCTCGACGACTTCGGTTACGCCTACATCGCGCTGGGGCACAACCGCCCGCACGAGACCAGCTGGGTCCTGAACACCACCGTCACCGACACGAAGGCCAACGGCTTCCTCGGCGTCGTGCCGGACCCGAACACGCTGTACGCGTACGAGAACGACTTCGCGTCGTGGCCGCCCGCGCCCACCTCGTCCACCCTGAACTGGACGCCGGGCAAGACCGTCCCGAACCTGGTCCAGGCGACCGGTGGCCCCGACGGCCTCGTCGACTTCTTCAATCAGAGCTACGGCTCCACCCACCTGATCGTCGACATCTTCGGCTACTACGACAAGAGCTGACCACCGGCCGGCTCACCACCCGTGCCCCGGGGACGCCCTCTGCGGCCGTCCCCGGGGCACGGCCCTGTACGGACCCGCCCGTACCGGCCGCCGGCGCGGGCAGGTTAGCCTCGGCGGGCGACAGCGGCCAGAGGACGCGGTGACGGACGAAGGAGTTCGCGGGATGGACCAGGAACGTAACTACGACGTGGTGCTCTACGGCGCCACGGGCTTCGTCGGAACGCTGACCGCCGAGTACCTGGCCGCGCACGCGCCCGCGGGCTGCCGCTGGGCCCTGGCCGGCCGGAACCGGGCGAAACTGGAGCTGCTGCGCGAGCGGCTCGCCGCGATCGACCCGGCGTGCGCGGACCTTGCGCTCCTCACGGCGGACGCGGACGACACCGACGCCCTGCGCGAACTGGCCGCCTCCACAAGGGTGCTGGCCACGACCGTGGGCCCGTACGTCTGGTACGGAGCCGGACTCGTGGCCGCCTGCGCCGAGTCCGGGACCGACTACGTGGACCTCACCGGTGAGCCGGAGTTCGTGGACCGGATGTACGTCGAGCACGACGCGCGGGCCCGGGAGACCGGTGCCCGGCTCGTCCACGCCTGCGGCTTCGACTCGATCCCGGCCGACCTGGGCGCGTACTTCACGGTCGGCCGGCTGCCCACGGGCGTCCCGCTGCGCGTCGACGGGTTCCTCAGGTCCAACGCCGTCTTCTCCGGCGGCACCCTGACGTCGGCACTGACCGCGCTCAGCCGCGGCCCGCAGACCCTCGCGGCCGCGCGCGCCCGCCGCCTCCACGAGCCCCGGCGGTTCGAACGCCGGGCCCGCGGGCCGGTGGGGGCGCCCCGGTACAGCCGGGAGACCGGCACCTGGGCGCTTCCGCTGCCCACGCTGGACCCCGCG
Source organism: Streptomyces sp. NPDC002044 (assembly GCF_040296725.1). Classification (NCBI taxonomy): domain Bacteria; kingdom Bacillati; phylum Actinomycetota; class Actinomycetes; order Kitasatosporales; family Streptomycetaceae; genus Streptomyces; species Streptomyces sp. NPDC002044. The sequence continues at coordinate 25,216 of NZ_JBEOXU010000068.1, read as the reverse complement.
ATCGTGGCCCGTTCGGCCGCCGCCCTGGAGCGGTACGGACCGGACTTCCGCTACCGGCACTACGCCTCCGTCCGGCACCTGCCCGTCGCGGTGGGCGGTACGGCGGCGATCGGCGCGACGGTGGCCCTGGCCCAGGTCCCGCCGGCCCGGCGCTGGCTGATGAACCGCTGGGAGCCCGGCCGGGGCCCGGACGCCGAGCGGCGGGCGCGCAGCTGGTTCACGGTGCGCTTCGTGGGCGAGGGGGGCGGGCGGCGGGTGTTCACCGAGGTCTCGGGCGGCGACCCGGGGTACGGCGAGACCGCGAAGATGCTGGCCGAGTCCGCGCTCTGCCTGGCGTACGACGCCCTGCCCGACGCCGCCGGACAGCTGACGACGGCGGTGGCGATGGGCGACGCGCTGATCCCCCGCCTCCAGAAGGCCGGGATCACCTTCCGGGTGGCGGACACCCGCTGAGGGCCCCGGGGGGACAACGCGGGCCCGTCAAGATCCGGAAGGGACCCTTTAGGAGGCTTCCTTCAACGCCCGGCGGCACAGGGAGTCGGCGTGCCGGGTGGTCTCGGGGATCCGGAAGCGGGGGCTCAGGGCCAGGGCGTGCGCGCAGGCGTTCTCCAGGGAGACCCGGTGGCCCACGGAGACGTAGACCGGCTTGATCCCGTCCTGGGTCCGCAGCGCCCGGCCGACCTCGGCGCCGTCCGCCGCGCGCAGCGGGGCGGCGTCGCCCCGCCGGGCGCCCGGTTCCTCGTACGTGAAGGTGAACGGGTTCTTCGCGACCCCGATGGCCGGCAGCCCGGTGACCACCCCGAGGTGGCAGGCCAGGCCGAAGCCGCGGGGATGGGCCAGCCCGTAGCCGTCGCAGACGACGAGGCCGGGCGCGCTGGTGAGCGCGTCCAGGGCGGCCAGCACGGTCGGCAGCTCGCGGAAGGCGAGCAGCCCGGGCACGTACGGGAAGCTGACCCGCCCGACGGCGGTGGTCTCCTCGACCACCTCCAGCGTGGCGGCGTCGAGCACCACGGCCGCGGCGGCGACCAGGTCCCGTGCGTCGTCGTAGGCGACGTCCACACCGGCGACGAGCCCGAGTCCGGGGGGCGGGCCGAGTTCGGTGAGCACGACCTGATGGCGTAGTACGTCCTGTATCGCCCGGGCCTCGGCCTCATCGGCGGGGGTCTTCACACGTGTCATGATGGGCGAGAGTAGCCTGGCGATCATGTTCGTCATGGAGCTCACCTACACCGCGCCCGTCGAAGCCGTCGAGAACGAGATGGACGCCCACATCGCCTGGCTGGACGGCCACTACGCCGCGGGCGTCTTCCTCGCGTCGGGCCGCAAGGTCCCGCGCGACGGGGGGATCATCCTGGCCGGCGGGGTCTCCCGCGAGGAGATCGAGAAGATCGCGGCCGAGGACCCCTTCGTCGTGGCGGACGTCTGCGCGTACCGCATCACGGAGTTCATCGCGACGAAGACCTCGGCGGACCTGTCGACGGTCCGCGAGAACCCGGCCGTGTAGGCACGGCCGGGCGGCAGCGGAGCCGGGCCGAGGTTCGGCTCCGGGCGGGGGTGCGGGGCGGCCGGCCCCGCGCGTGCCCGCGCTACCGCGGCCCCCGCCGGACGCGGCCCCCGCCGGACGCGGCCCCCGCCGGACGCGGCCCCCGCCCGCGCTACCGCGGCCGACGCCCCCGCCGCGTCACTTCCGTTCCAGCCGGGCCACCCGGCCCTTCTCGCCCGCCGCCCAGCAGCCGCCGTCGGGGGCGCAGTCGACCGTGTCGAACGAACCCGCCTCCAGCGGCCGCCAGTTGCGGCCCCCGTCCGTGGTGACGTCCGTGCCCGTCGGCCCCACCGCCAGCGCCGTGTCCGCGCCGTACGGGTACCAGGCCGCGCCCGACCGGTACGCCGGGGGCGGGGTCGCCGCCTGGCGCCAGCCGCGGCCGCCGTCGGAGGTACGGGCCGCGGCCCGCGGCGAAGCCTCGCCGGTGCGGTAGTCACCGCCGACCGCGAGTCCCCTCGTACGGTCGCGGAAGGCCAGGGCGAAGACCCCGCGCGCCGGGTCGCCGGCCGGGAGGGTGGATTCGGCGACCCGCCAGGTCAGACCGCGGTCGGCGGAGTGCAGGACCCGTGCGGTCGCCCCGCCGCCGGTGGCCAGCCAGACGTCCCGCGAGCCCGCGGCGGTCAGGCACTGGCCGCTCGCGGCGAAGCCCGCCTCGCCCGGCAGGGCGGACGGCATGCCCTGGTCCGGCAGCACCCGCCAGGTCCGCCCGCCGTCGTCGGTCGCCAGGATGCGGAACTTGCCGTCGACCGGGTCGCTCATCGCCAGCCCGTGCCGGGAGTCGAAGAAGGTCAGACAGTCGTAGAACGCCCGGGGGTCGGAGTTCCGGAAGGTCTCGGTCCAGGTGGCGCCGCCGTCCTCGGTACGCAGCACCCTGGACGCCTCGCCCTCGCCGATGGACAGGGCCACCGCCCGCCGGGAGTCGAATGCCTCCACGTCGCGGAGCTCCAGCCCCTCCGCGACCGCGCCCGGCGGCGAGACGTCGCGCCAGCTGCGGCCGCCGTCCACGGTGCGCAGCACGGTTCCCTTGGAGCCGGCCGCCCAGGCCGTGGTCCGGCTGACGGCGGCCAGCCCGCGGAAGCGGGAGCCCGCGGCGCTCTCGCCGGTCTCCTTCAACGCCCACCCCACGCCGCGCGGGCCGTACCCACCGCGCCCGCTTCCCGCCGGCTCCGCACCCAGCGCCTCCCCCATCCCGGTCCGCGTATCTCCGGGCTCCGCGCCCGCCTGTGCGGGGGCCGCCAGCACCCCCACCAGCAGCGCCGCGGCTCCCACGCCCACCCCTAATCCCAGAAGTCTCATGGCGCCGGAAGCTAACGCACCCCGGATCCGCCGTCCAGGGCGCCTCGGTGCCCAGCCCGGCGAGACGGCGCTCGGGTGGTCCTCTGGCGGTGCCCCAGGAGTGTTCGGGCGGCGCTTGGGCCTGTCGAGTGAGCGGTAACCGGCCCTTCTCGGGCCACCGCGCGGCCAGCGGACCGACCGCCCGCCCTTCGGGCGTCTCCGGCCACCTGGTCACTCTGTGCGATCACACAGAAGACTTCCGGCCAATCGGTGACACAGGTCACGTCACCCTCCATGCACGGAATTGCCGATTCCGGCGTCTACCGGGTTGCCGGGTTCCACCCACAGCCCGGCAGCAGATCCGCCGCAAGGGAGTGTGCCTTGATCACTGTCATCGAGCAGGCCGTGCAGGCCCGTCTGGTCGCCACCGCGCCGAAGGTCGAGACCGTGCCCGTCACCCTCTGCTACGACCGGGCGGATCCGTTCGCCGTCCGCATGGCCTTCCCCGCCCCGGCCACGCTGGAGGGCATCGAGATCTCCTGGACCTTCGCCCGCGAGCTGCTGGAAGCCGGGCTGGGCCGCGCCTCGGGCAGCGGAGACGTCCGTGTGCGCCCCTACGACGCCGACCGGACGACGATCGAGTTCCACGCGTCCGAGGGGGTGGCGATCGTGCTGGTGGTGACGGCCGACCTGCTCCACTTCCTCGAACGCGCCTCGACCGTGGTGCCGCCCGGCCTGGAGCACCTCTACCTCGACATGGACCACAGCCTGGCCGAGCTGATGCGGGACACCTGCTGACCGCCGCCGCCGGGAACTCCGGCACGCACGGGCGGCGGCCGGCGGGCCGGCGCCGAATTCGTTTGCGGACGGCCCCGGCCGCCCGTAGTTTCAGAGGCGCCCCATTGCCGCCGAAACGGAGCAGGACATTGCTCGTCTGAGGTTCGAGACACCGACCCGCCCTGGCGTCCGCCGCCATCGACCGTCCGTCGGCTGTCTCCCCGTGTTGCACGCACCACTCACGCAACCTGGAGCCTCCATGAGTCATGCCCCTACCTTCATCACCTGCTCCGACCTCTCCTTCGCCTGGCCCGACGGCACTCCCGTCTTCGACGGGCTGCAACTCGCCGTCGGCCCCGGCCGCACCGGCCTGATCGGGCTCAACGGCTGCGGCAAGTCCACCCTGCTCAAGCTCGCGTCCGGCGAACTGTCGCCCACGGAAGGCCGGTTGACCGTCGCCGGTTCGGTGGGTCACCTGCCGCAGAACGTCACCCTCGATACCGCATTGCGCGTCGACGAGGCACTCGGCATCCACACCGCCCGCACGGCCCTGCACGCCATCGAGGCGGGCGAGACCACGGAGGCCAACTTCACCGCGATCGGCGACGACTGGGACGTCGAGGAACGGGCCGTCGCCACGCTCGACCAGCTCGGACTGGGCCGGATCGGCCTGGACCGTACGGTCGGCGAGCTGTCGGGCGGCGAATGCGTGCTGCTGCGGCTGGCCGCACTGCTGCTCGCCCGGCCCGACGTACTGCTGCTGGACGAGCCCACCAACAACCTGGACCTGCGCGCCCGCGGCCGCCTCTACGCGGCGGTCGAGTCGTGGACCGGGGTGATGGTCCTGGTCAGCCACGACCGGCAGCTGTTGGAGCGGGTCGACCAGATCGCCGACCTGCGAGACGGCCATGTCCGCTGGTACGGAGGGAACTTCACGGACTACGAGGAACTACGCGCCGCCGAGCAGGAGTCGGCCGAGCGCATGGTCCGGGTCGCCGAGGCCGACGTGCAGCGGCAGAAGCGCGAACTGGCCGACGCCCAGGTCAAACTGGCGCGGCGCAAGCGGTACGGCCAGAAGATGAACGACAACAAGCGCGAACCGAAGATCGTCATGGGCGCACGCAAGCGGGCGGCACAGGAGTCGGCCGGCAAGCACCGCATCATGCACTCCGAGAAGCTGGTTCAGGCACAGGAGCGCCTGGACCACGCGGTGGAGGCGGTGCGCGACGACGACGAGATCCGGATCCGGCTGCCGGCGACCCAGGTCCCGCCAGGACGGCGCGTCCTGACCCTGCGCGACCTGCGGCTGGCCCACGGGGCGGCCGTACGGGGCGAGTGGGAGCTGCGCGGTCCGGAGCGGATCGCCCTGGTGGGCCGCAACGGATCGGGCAAGACCACGCTGTTGCGCACGATCGCGGGGCAGCTGGAACCGGTGTCCGGTGAGGCCGTGACCCACGTGACGACGCGGTTCCTGCCGCAGCGGCTGGACGTACTGGACGACGGCCGTTCGGTGGTGGAGAACGTGGCGCGGTTCGCCCCGCGGGCCACGAACAACGTGATCCGGGCGCGACTCGCGCACTTCCTCTTCCGGGGCGCCCGCGCGGAGCGCCCGGCCGGCACCCTGTCGGGCGGTGAACGCTTCCGCGCGGCGCTGGCGGCGCTCCTGCTGGCGGAGCCCGCTCCGCACCTGCTGATGCTGGACGAGCCGACGAACAACCTGGACCTGGGAAGCGTCCGTCAGCTGACGGACGCGCTGGAATCGTACGAGGGCTCCCTCGTGGTGGCGAGCCACGACGTGCCGTTCCTGGAGTCGATCGGGGTCACGCGGTGGCTGCTGCTGGACGGCGAACTGCGCGCGACGACGGCCGAGGAGGTCCGGGAGACGCTGTGGCACGGATAGCCCCCGCGGTGTGAGGCCACAAGCGGAGAGCGGAGAGCGGAGGGCGGAGAAAAGGGGAACGCCTCACCCCTTGGGCTGGCGCGGCAGCAAGGCCCACGATTTGGTGCCGCCCGTGGCGGTCAGGACGGGGGTGAGCCCCCAGTCCCCGCCGCAGGTCTCGACGGTCGCGGCGAGCAGCCACATCCCGCGGTTGCGCCGGCTCCGGCACTCCTCGCGCGCTTCCGGCGAGGAGTGTGCCGGGTGCTGGTCGTAGACGACGACCCGCAACGCGTCGAACTGCCAGCGGACCTTGAGTACCATCTCGGTGTCGGGTGTGAACCGGTGCGCACACGCGACGAGTTCGGATGCCGCGAGGGCCGCGGCGTCACGCAGGTCGGACAGGCCGTGCCGGGTGAGCAGGGGCCGGACCACGGACCGCGCGGTGCCCGCGCAGTACGCGCTGCCGTGCAGGCCCAGCGAGTAGTTCAGCTTCTCCGCCTCGGGCGGTATCTGCAGGATCTCGCGGACCGGTCTCAGGCCACGGAGAGTGCCCGTCATCGTGCTGCTCCAAGTATGGGTGTGCCGACGTATGGGTGTGTCGACGGCGGTGATCGAAGACCGGTGTGGTCCCGGAGTGCTCGCGCAAGACCACGGCGTTGCCCCGTGTGAGACTTGCGCTACCGACCGTAGCCCAACCTGGTTCGCAGTTCTACTACTTGTGCCGCTACTTACTGACTTCTCATGGTATTTCCAGTCAGCCCCGAGCGCGGGAAGGCGGGTGGCGGGGGGATCCCCCCGCCACAGTCGTGATCGGGACTCTCGGGACACCGATTCGCACCATTAAGTGGACGCGGAGCATCACATTCCGGCATGACTTTGGCCCCACAGTGCCCCACATGGGCGCCTTCAAACTGCATAGATAACTGGATGTAACCGGACATACTCAAGCCTGGGGCTTGGCTCGCCTTGATGTCGCGCTTAACCTACGAGTCCGTAAGCTACGGAACCGTAGGTAATTCGCTTTGCACCCAGGAGTACCCGTGACGATCACCTCTCCCCACCTCGGCAGCTCGGAGGCGTGGACGGACGCCAAGCTGCTGTTCGCGCTGGAAGAAGTGGTCGAAAAGGAGCTCAACCGGCATCTGGCGGTCACCAAGGACTGGATGCCCCACGACTACGTTCCGTGGTCCGACGGCCGGAACTTCCCCGCCTTCTTCGAGGATGGCGAGGCGTGGGACCCGAAGCAGTCCAAGGTCACCGACATCGGCAAGATCGCGCTGGTCGTGAACCTGCTGACCGAGGACAACCTCCCCAGTTACCACCACGAGATCGCCTCCCTCTTCGGGCGCAACGGCGCCTGGGGCACCTGGGTGCACCGCTGGACGGCCGAGGAGGGCCGCCACGGCATTGTGATGCGCGACTACCTGCTGGCGTCGCGCGCCGTGGACCCGGACAAGCTGGAAGCGTTCCGGATGCAGCACATGTCGGAGGGCTTCGAGTCCGACAACCGCCACTCGATGCTGCACTCGGTCGCGTACGTGGCCTTCCAGGAGCTCGCGACCCGCATCTCGCACCGCAACACCGGCCACCAGTCCGGTGACCCGGTCTGCGACCGGATGCTGGCCCGCATCGCGCAGGACGAGAACCTGCACATGATCTTCTACCGCAACCTGCTGGGCGCGGCCTTCGAGATCGCCCCGGACCTCACCATGCAGGCCGTACGGGACGTCGTGGTCGGTTTCCGGATGCCCGGACACGGGATGCCCGGCTTCGAGCGGATGGCCGCGCAGATGGCGATCGGCGGGGTCTACAACCTGCGGATCCACCACGACGACGTCCTGAGCCCCGTGATCCGCTTCCTGAAGATCATGGACGTCGACGGCCTGGCCCCCGAGGGCCGCAAGGCCCAGGAGGAACTGGGCCTGTTCATGAACGGTCTGGACTCCGAGGCACGCAAGTTCGACGAGCGCCTGGCCGCCCGCGCGGCGCGCATCGCGGCCCGCAAGGCCTGACCGGTTTCCGCTCGCTCGGCCGAGTGAAGTCGATTGCCCTGGCAGGGCCGCGCTCTGCCAGGGTTTCGCGTCATGACCTCGCTCCAGGTGGACATCGACCAGCTGACCCGCCTGACCCGTGCCCTGGACTCCTCCCTGGTCTCCCTCCGGGAGGCCCGGCGCGCGCTGGACCACGTACGGGCCGACCAGCTGGGGACCGCGGACCTGGACGCGGCCTGCGACGGCTTCCAGGAGAGATGGTCCTACGGCGCCCGTGAGCTGACCCAGCGCGTCAAGGCGGTGCGCGAGGGCGTGGACCGCAGCGCCGCGGAGTACGCGGAGCTGGAGAAGGCGATCCGCGCCGCCTTCCGCGCAGCGGCGGAGGCCCCCCGTGGCTGAGCACACCGCGCTGGGCTTCGACCCGGCGCCGGGGAATCCGGCGGCGGTCCTCGCCCTGGCGAAGAAGCTCTCCTCCTCGGCGGCCTCCCTCGGCGAGGCGTCCCGGATCATGAAGTCGCTCGTCGCCCACAGCTCGGCCTGGCAGGGCGAAGCCGCCACCGCGTTCCGCGCCTCCCTCTCGAAGGACCTCCCCCGCTACCTCGGCTCGGCCCACACGTCCCTCGCGGAGGCCGCCAAGCGGCTCACCTCGTGGCACGACACCCTGGTCGCCCACCGTGCGCTGGCGGCCCGGTACGAGTCCCAGGCCGCCGCCGCGAAGACGGAGCAGTCCCTGACGGACGCCCGCCGCCTGGCCCGGGAACTCGCCGCGGAACACGGCGCGGTGGCCCGCAGGGTCGCCCGGACCCTGGACGCGGCCGCGGACCGGCTGGCGCCGAAGGAACCCGGCGCGATGGCCTCGCTCTGGCGCAAGATCACGGACGACCCGGGCGACGCGCTGTCGAACGCCTCGGCGATCCTGGGCGCGATCGGCGCCGGAGTGGCCCTCTTCTGCCCGCCGGCGGGCCTGGCGGTGATGCTGGTCGCGGGGGGCCTGTCCCTGGCGGCGCTGACGACGCACCTGGCGGATCCGAAGTTCCGCAAGCCGCTGGTCGACGGCGCGACGAAGGGGGAGTTCGACGCGAACTTCTGGAAGAGCGCGGTGACCCTCCTCGGCGACACGGCGGGCTCGGTCCCGGGCGTCGCGGCGGTCGCCGCAGGCGCCAAGGCCGGCACGGCGGCGGCCCGCGCGGCCATGGCGGCCGCCCCGGAAGCCAGCGCCCTGACGGCCCTCTCCCCCGGCACATCGGCATTCCGAAGCACGACGTGGTCGACGGGCCTGACCATCCAGAGCGTCGAGAACCCGCTGATCACATGGGGCGTCCGGACGACAGACCCGGCGGTCCGGAAATCTGTGGGCCTGATCGCACCAGCACTCGGGGCAGTCACAGCAAGCTCCGGCTATGTCTCTGACAGTGAGTCCGTTGAACAGACGGCCACTGCCGTGGACGGTGCCCGCGGCGTACTGGACGACGCGCCTTCAGGAGCTGCGAAAGCAGCCAGTGCTTGGGCGGCGATGAGGCCGTGAAGAGTGACAACACTGTGCCACCGCTCTGGTTCCGACTGCCTCCAGGCTTCTACGACATGAGCCCGAGCGACGGATCCGCTCTCGAGGCAGCAACTGATGCTCTCGATAGCGCGGAAGCACGACGGGACATCGCGCAGCTCATGAGGGGGCTGATCAGCCTCCAGAGTCACGATGTCGCGTATACCTCGATTGGCCTGCACCCTGACGACCTTGCCGGCGTCTCGACCTCATTGTTCTCGCTGGCAGTTAAGCCCGCCCATCACCGAAACCCTCGAGTATCCGTGGCTCAGACAGCCCTGGCCATCGCCCGTTCCACCCTGTGGCGCGATGCGCTGCGCAAGTTCATCGACCTGCCTTCGGATCTACCTTGCTGTCTCGTCGCTGGGCTAATTTCGCTGGACGGGATGGAGAACCATCTATTTCAGGCCAGAGCCGCCACCACGGATCCGAGTGGGCAGCACATTCTGATTCTGGATTTGACCAGCGCGGCAGTCGGCTACGCCGATGCCTACACCAGCATCCTGGAAGCCGTCGCACACACACTCAGCTTCACCAACCCCGACCCCCGCCCTGTGGAATCGACCAGGACCTCACGACTTCTGGAGGTTCTCCTGTGACAGGCATGCTCACCAAGGTCGCGTGGGACCACCGTCCAACAGCCGTCGGCTACAGGCGCCTGGCTTTCCGGCGTGCCGTCTGGCTGGGGAGCCTGGCTTCTGCCTGCATCATTGCGGTGGCAGGCATGCGTCTCGGCCTGGTCGTGTTCGCCCCCCTCCTCGTAGCCGTGGTCGTCCTGCTCGTCCCTTTCCTTCCCGTAGTAGCCATCGCCTACTGGCGGCGCCAACGCATCGCCTCTGTACTCCAGGCATATCCCTGGCGGGAGCTGCCCTGCACGCACGATCCTCGACGCCCGTCGGTCATCCGCATCAGGTTCTCGGCAGACTTTGCTCCGACGTTCCGCATGTTCCCCTTTCCCGTTCAACTCACGGACGGGGAACGCGGCAGCCACGGTCCGATCTGGTTCGCGGGGGATCCCCGGTTCGGCGGGGTCGTGTCGCCCGTCGGGGGGCACTATCCCGTGCGGGTCGTGCCCGACAAGGTGCCCGGGGAGGGGTGGAGCGGCGGGGATGACGGGCTTGCGCTGAGGGTCGGGCTGATGCGGCGCAGCGGGAAGGGTACGCAGACCTGATCAGCCGCGGCGCGGGCGCAGCGTGAGGCGTTCCGACTCCGACAGGCCGCCCCAGACGCCGAAGCGCTCGTCGTTGTCCAGGGCGTATTCCAGGCACGCCGCCCGCCCCTCGCACGCCCCGCACAGCCGCTTCGCGTCGCGCAGCGACGAGCCGGGCTCGGGGAAGAAGAAGCCCGGGCCCGTCTGGGCGCACAGCGCGAGCTCGTACCAGGCGGTGGACGTGTCAGTGGTGGCGGCGGTGGTGGTGGTGTTCATCGACATGCGGAAGATAGTCACCTGCGCGGATGGACGTCTGATCAACGACCGATCAATCCCAGGCCGCAGACTGCCTCCAGTGCCCTCGCCGAGCATGGCATCCCCTACTGACAGCGGCCGCCCCACAGGGTGCAGACCGTGCGGTCGGAAAGACGGCGGAATGGCGGACGGACGCGTGGATCGCGGCAGCCAAGACGCGACGGACCGTGCTCGACCGAACGATGAGCGTCGCCTCCGTGGACGGACTGGAAGGTCTGTCCCTCGGCACGATCGCCGACCACGAGGCCGAGCGGCACGTTGATCAGGGTTCGTGCTTCGCCCGGCTCGGCTGTACGCGCTTCGGCTCCCCCGGCATCTTCGGGTAGTCCGGCGGGTAGGGCATGTCCCCCAGGCCGTGGTCGTGTTCGTCGCGTTCCGCGAGCTCCAGCACGGCGTCCAGGACGAAGGCGTGCTCGTCCATGTCCGCGTGCAGGTCGCCCAGTTCGGCGAAGCGGGCCGGCATCGTCACGATGTCGAAGTCCCGGGGCTCCGCGTCGTCCACCTCGTCCCAGCGCAGGGGCGCCGACACCGGGGCGTGGGGGCGGGGGCGGACGGAGTAGGCGGAGGCGATCGTCCGGTCGCGCGCCGTCTGGTTGTAGTCGACGAAGATCCGCTCGCCCCGCTCCTCCTTCCACCAGGCCGTCGTGACCTTGCCCGGCATCCGGCGCTCCAGCTCACGCCCCAGGGCGATCGCACACCGCCGCACCTCGGTGAAGGTCCAGCGCGGAGCGATCGGCACGAACACGTGCAGGCCACGGCCCCCCGAGGTCTTGGGCCAGCCGCGCAGGCCCAACTCCTCCAGCAGAGCACGTAGTTCATGGGCCGCCGCCACCGCGTGGTGGTAGTCGGTGCCCGGCTGCGGATCCAGGTCGATCCGCAGCTCGTCGGGCCGGTCGGTGTCCTCGCGCCGCACCGGCCAGGGGTGGAAGGTGAGGCAGCCCAGGTTCGCCGCCCACAGCACGGCGGCGGGCTCGGTGGGGCAGATCTCGTCGGCCGAGCGACCGCTCGGGAAGGCGATGTGCGCGGTCGGAATCCAGTCGGGCAGGTTCTTCGGCGCCCGCTTCTGGAAGAAGGACTCGCCCTCCACCCCGTCCGGAAACCGCTCCAGTGTCGTGGGCCGGTCGCGCAGGGCACGCGTGATGCCGTCCGCGACCGCGAGGTAGTACTCGGCCACGTCCCGCTTGGTGAGTCCGCGCTCCGGGAAGTACACCTTGTCCGGACTGGACAGGCGTACCGTCCGTCCGCCCGCGTCCAGCTCGATCGCATTCCCGGCAGCACCCATGAGCGCCACGGTAGGCGGGCCCGGTCGGGTGCGCACACCGGGCGGGCCCGGACGGGCCGACGCACAATCGGAGGCATGGATCTGCCGGTCATGCCGCCCGTGAAGCCGATGCTCGCCAAGTCCGTGGCCAGGATTCCGCCCGGCATGCAGTACGAGGCGAAGTGGGACGGCTTCCGTGCCATCGTCCACCGCGACGGCGACGAGGTCGAGATCGGCAGCCGGACGGGCAAGACGCTGACCCGGTACTTCCCCGAACTGGTGACGGCCCTGAAGGAGAACCTGCCCGCCCGCTGCGTCGTGGACGGCGAGATCGTGATCGTTCAGGGCGGGCGGCTCGACTTCGACCGGCTGACCGAGCGGATCCACCCCGCCGCCTCGCGCGTGAAACTCCTCGCCGAGACGACACCGGCCGCCTTCGTCGCCTTCGATCTGCTCGCCCTCGATGACGAGGCGCTCCTCGACACCCCCCTCACCGAACGCCGCAGCGCGCTCGCCCAGGCCCTCTCCACCTCTCGGCCCCCCGTTCACCTCGCGCCCGCGACCACCGACCCCGCGCTGGCGCGGGAGTGGTTCGAGCGGTTCGAAGGCGCCGGGCTCGACGGGGTGATCGCGAAACCCCTCGATCTCCCCTACCGGCCCGACGCCAGGCTCATGTTCAAGATCAAGCACGAGCGTACGGCCGACGTCGTCCTCGCGGGTTTCCGTTTCCACAAGAGCGGTCCGATTGTCGGATCGCTCCTGCTCGGCCTCCACGACGCCCACGGCGTCCTCCAGCATGTGGGCGTCTGCGCCGCCTTCCCCATGAAGCGCCGCGCCGAGCTGGTCGAGGAGCTCGAACCGCTGCGCATGCCCGACCCCGGGGACCACCCCTGGGCCTCGTGGGCCGAGGAATCCGCCCACGAGAGCGCCCGGTTGCCCGGCGCGCAGAGCCGCTGGACCGGCAAGAAGGACCTGTCGTGGGTGCCGTTGCGCCCCGAGCGGGTGATCGAGGTCAAGTACGACCACATGGAGGGCGACCGCTTCCGGCACACGGCCCAGTTCCGCCGGTGGCGGCCCGACCGGCTGCCGGAGAGCTGTACGTACGGGCAACTGGAGGAGGTCGTCCGCTACGACCTCGCCGAGGTGCTCGGCCCGCCGCCGGCCGCCACCGGGTGACCGCGGACGGACCTGCGACCCCTTCCGGCCCGGTCCCTGCGCACCCCGCCCCCGGCGCACCCGGCATCCGCCCCAACCCGCCACGCCGCATCACGCCCCGCCTCACCCCACCCCGCTTCACCTCTCCCCCGCCCCGCCTCACCCCGACGTGAGCTTCTCCCACTCCGCCCGGTCCGGCCCCACCTCGTTCGGCGCGTAGTCCGGCCGCGCCGCCAGCCACCGCGCCACCCGGGCCCGGATCTCCGGGTTCGCGTACGCGCGCCCCGGCGGGTCGGCCAGGTGGCGGACCCTGGCCCGGGCCCGCATCACCTCCGGGTCCTCCAGGGCGCAGTCGAACAGCGCGGCCACCTCCCGCGCCGTCCCCGTACGCCCGGCCCGGGTGGCGAAGCGCTCCCCGATGGCCGAGTCGGCGACCACCTGGAAGTCGAACCACGGCTTCAGCGTGCGGACCGCCCAGTCGTGGTGCTCGGCGGCGAACCGCTCCGATCCCGGATCCCTGTGCGCCGTACGGGCCACCCTGCGCGCGGCCCACAGGGCGAGCGAGGTGCCCTGCCCGAGGGTCGGGTTGGTGTGCGCGATGGCGTCCCCGACCGGCACCAGTCCGCTGGCCACGGGGCCCAGCTCGTCGACGAGCGCGCTCCACCGGTTGTCCAGGCTCGCGGTGGCCAGGACCTCCGACAGGGGTTCGGCGCCCAGCTCCAGCCAGGCCCCGCCCGGCGGGAAGGCGCGGGCGGCGGCCTCGAACACGGCGGGATCGCGCAGGGCCGAGCGGGTGGCGTCGGCGGTGTGCACGAACAGCGTCACGGCGAAGACCCCGTTGTCCGCGGGGAAGACCGCGCATCCGGCGAAGGAGCCGCCCGTCACCGCCCAGGGCCGGCGCGGCCCCTCCGGCATCCCCTCGGGCAGCCGGTACCAGCGGCAGAAATACGCGAGCCCCGTGCGGTGCCGTTCCACCACCGGCGGCCGGCAGCCCGCCGCGGCGAGCCGGCCTTCGGTGCCGCCGCGCCGGCCGCCCGCGTCCACGACGAGGTCCCCCGCGTAGCTCCCGGCCTCGGTGGTCACACCCGTCACGCGAACGCAGGCACCCGGGCCCGGGCCCCGACCCGTACCCCGCTCCGCCGCCCGGGAGGCCGTCGACAGCCCGGTGACGGGCTCCCCGTACCGCACGACGACCCCCGGTTCGGCGCGCAGCGAGGTGCTCAGCGCGCTTTCCAGGACGATGCGCCGGGCCTGGAGCATGACGATGTCCTCGTCGCCCGGGCGCGCGGGCGGACGCTCGTCGAACCAGTCCAGTTCGTGGCGTTCGCGGGCCCCGAGGCGAAGCATCTCCTCGTACACGTCGGGCAGGTCGTCCCGCAGGACGTTGCGCGCGGCGCCGAGCAGTGCGTGCGGCTGGCCCGCCTGGGGGACGGTCGGCCGCCGCCAGCCGAAGAAGTCACGGTCGAGGGCGGTGCCGGGGGCGCGGGTGTCACGTTCGAAGAGTTCGACGTCGTGTCCCTGCCGCGCGGCGAGCAGGGCCGTGGCCAGACCGCCGACCCCTCCGCCGATGACCAGCACATGTGCCACTGCGCCCCCTCGAGTCGATGAACCGTACGACGATCACACCGCCCAAAGCCTGCACGCACGACACCGGGCCGAAACCCGCACGATTGTCCGACATCAGTTCGTACGTCCGACCACGCCACGCCGCCGCGGCTGCCGGTCTTGCGCCGCCCGCCGGAACTCCACCAGCGCCCGCCGCGTCCGTGCCTCGATCAGGTCGGTGTTGATGGCCACCGCGGCCCGCACGCCCTGGGCGGCCGCGCCCGCGAGCTTCTCCAGCGGAGCCGCCACGTTGCCCGCGACCCAGACTCCCGCGAGCGCGGTGGCCCCGGTGACCGGATCGGAACCGACACTGGTTCCGATCACCCGGCCGTCCCGCGCCACGGGGTCCGCGAACAGCCCCAGACTGGTCAGAACGCCGGACCGGGCGGCGAAGACCGGCGCCACCACCAGGGCCCGGCACGCGGCGGAGCCCCCGTCGGCCAGCGTCACCCCCGTCAGCCGGTCGTCGTCGACGACGAGGCCGGTCACCTCGCCCTCGACGACCTCGACACCCCGGGCGGCCAGCAGCTCCCGGTCCTCGGCGGTCGGCGGCCAGGTGTGCGCGAGCAGGGTGACCCGCTCGCTCCACTGCCGCCACAGCACCGCCTGGCGCACCGCCGACGGACCGTCCGCCAGCACCGCGAGCGGCCGGTCCCGGACCTCCCAGCCGTGGCAGTACGGGCAGTGCAGCACGTCCCGCCCCCAGCGCGCCCCGAGTCCCGGCAGCGCCGGAAGCTCGTCCGCCAGGCCGGTGGCGACCAGCAGCCGCCCGGCACGGACCGTGGAGCCGTCCCCGCAGCGGACCAGGAAGTCCCCGTCGGGCAGCCGGTCGGCGGCGACGGCCGTGCCCTCCCGGATCCGGCCGCCGTAGCCGGCCACCTCCGCCCGGCCCCGGGCGAGCAGTTCGGCGGGGCTCGCGCCGTCGTGACCGAGGTAGCCGTGCAGGTGCGCGGCGGGCCCGTTGCGGGGGCTGCCCGAGTCGATGACCAGTACCGAACGCCGCGCGCGGACCAGGGTGAGCGCCCCGGCGAGCCCGGCGGCGCCGCCGCCCACGACGACGACTTCGTACCGCTCGGCGTGATCGGCATGACCGGTGTGGTCGGCGTGATGGGGCTGCTCCGGCTGCTCGGTGCCGGTGCCCCGGCCCGTCGGCTCGACGTGTTCTTCGTCCATACCGTGAGCGTGCGCCGACGCGCGCCCGCTTGACAAATGATGTTGCCGATACGGCAAATGGAGCCATGGCCACCGAAGAGCAGGACCAGGAACTCGCGGGCGTGCTCAGCGCCGTGGGGCCCCGGCTGCGCGCCCTGCGCCATCAGCGCGGCACCACGCTGGCCCAGCTCAGCGAGACCACCGGGATCTCCCTCTCCACGCTCTCCCGGCTGGAGTCCGGCGGACGACGGCCCACCCTGGAACTGCTGCTCCCGCTCGCGCGGGCGCACCGCGTGGCGCTCGACGAGTTGGTCGGCGCCCCGGAGACGGGCGATCCCCGCGTCCGCCCCCGGCCGTTCGTCCGGCACGGGACCACCTACGTGCCGCTGACCCGCAACCTCGGCGGGCTGCACGCCTTCAAGCAGATCCTCCCGGCCACCGAGGGCCCGCCGCCGGAGCCCGAGTTCGGTGTGCACGAGGGGTACGAGTGGCTGTACGTGCTCTCCGGGCGCCTGCGGCTGCTGCTGGGCGAGCACGACCTCGTCCTCGGCCCCGGCGAGGCCGCCGAGTTCGACACCCGCACCCCGCACGCCTTCGTCAACGCGGGTCAGCGGCCCGCCGAGTTCCTCAGCCTCTTCGGTCCGCAGGGCGAGCGGATGCACGTCCGGGCCAGGCCCGCCACCCCGACGGAAGGACGCCCATGAGCACCCCCGACGAGCACCCCGAGCACCCTGAGCAACCCGAGCGCCCCCAGAGCCCCGGCCCCGCCCCCTCCCCGCTCCGTCAGCGTGCCGCCCCGCGGCCCAACGCCGTCGTCGGCGTGGGCCTGGTCGTGGTCGGCGAGGACGGCCGGGTGCTGCTCGGCCAGGCGCACGACGGACGCTGGGAGCTGCCGGGCGGCAAGGTCGACCCCGGGGAGGGCTTCGAGCGGGCGGCCGCCCGGGAGCTCGCCGAGGAGACGGACCTGCGCGTGGCCCCCGAAGGGGTGCGCGTGCTCGCGGTCCGGATCGACGAAGCGTCCGGCACGACCCGGCTGACGGCCGCAGCCGTGACCACCACCGCCCGGGGCGTCCCTGCCGTGACCGAGCCCGACAAGATCGTCCGCTGGCGGTGGTTCGCCCCCGACGAGATCCCCACGGCTCTCTACGCCCCCTCGGCCGCCGTCCTGCGCACCTGGCGGCCGGAGCTGACGGCGCTGCCGCGCGTGCCCGCGTACGACTACCCGCTCCGGCAGCGGACCCCGGACACGGCCTGACCTCCGGGGCCCCGAGGTTCCGCAACCCCGGGGCCCACGGCTCCGGAACAAGCAATCCCAGGGCTCCGGGGCTCCGGAACCCCCGCCCCCGCTACCCCCGCAGCGCCGCCCGCGGCGCGAAGTTCCCGTCGCCCAGGTCCTCCGCCAGCAGCCGCTTGGCGATCGCGTCCGCCGCGACCCGCAGCTCCGCGCTCCGCGGCCGGCCCCGGTCCTTCTCCAGCTGGTCGCCGAGCCAGCCGGCCCACGCCGCGGAGATGACGTCGGCCTCCCGCCGGCCGGCCGGGGTGAGCGTGAAGAAGGTTCCCTCGCGGCTGAGGAAGCCCTCCTCCGTCATCCGGTCGAAGACCGGGAGCAGGACCTCCGGCGGCAGTGACCTGCGTCCCGCCATCAGGCCGATGCTGGCGTACCCGACCGTGCGGGTCATCAGGTCGACCTGCATGACCACCCACGCGCCCGCCATGTCGAGCCGGGTGTCGGAGGCGTGGACGATTCCGCGCGCCGTGTCCGGCCCCATGGTCCGTACGAGCTTGCCGACCGCCAGTTCCAGCAGCTTGGCGGAGTCACCGGAGGCCGTGGCCGGCGAGCCGAAGCCGTCGCCCATGTCGGTGGATCCGGCCCGGGCGCTGTCGCGCAGGTGCACCTGCTTGAGGAAGAGCGCGACGACGAATCCGACCGCCGCCACCGGCACCGTCCACAGGAACACCGTCTGGAGGGCCTCCGTGTACGCGCCGATGACCGGGGCGGCGGCCGCCGGGTCGAGCCCGTGCACGCCTTCGGGGCTCTGTGCGGCGGCGCCGAGCCGCGCCGGATCGGTCCCGGTGGCACGGGCCGCCTCCGCCACGGCCTCCTCCAGCGCGGGTTCCAGGGTGTTGGCGTAGATCGTGCCGAAGACGGCGGTCCCGAAGGCACTGCCGAGGGTGCGGAAGAAGGTGACGCCCGAGGTGGCGGTGCCGAGGTCGGCGTAGTCGACGGTGTTCTGCACGGCGATCGTGAGGACCTGCATGGACAGCCCGATCCCGACGCCGAGGACGAACATGTACGTCGATTCCAGCCAGACGCCGGTCTGCGGGCCCATCCGGGACAGCAGGTAGAGGCCGACGCCCATGACGAGGCTGCCGACGATCGGGAAGATCCGGTACCGGCCGGTCTTGCTCACGACGTTGCCGCTGAAGACGGAGGCGATCAGCAGGCCGATGACCAGCGGCAGGGTCCGTACGCCGGAGACGGTGGCCGAGTCGCCGTCCACGTACTGGAGGTACGTCGGGAGGAAGGTCATCGCGCCCAGCATCGCGAAGCCGACGACGAAGCTGAGCACGGAGCAGACCGAGAAGACGGGGTTGCGGAACAGCCGCATGGGCAGCATCGGTTCGGCCGCGCGGGTCTCCACCAGGCAGAACAGGGCGAGGGCGAGGACGCCGCCCGCGAACAGCCCGATGATGACGGGCGAGCCCCACGCGTACTCGTTGCCGCCCCAGCTGGTGCCCAGGATCAGGGCGCTGGCGCCGGTCGCGACGAGCGCGATGCCCAGGTAGTCGATCACCGGGCGTCCGGCCGCGCGCACGGACGGGATGGTCTTGGCCGCCGCGACCACCACGAGGATCGCGATCGGGACGTTGACGTAGAAGCACCAGCGCCAGCTGAGGTGGTCGGTGAAGAGTCCGCCGAGCAGCGGTCCGATCACGGTCGCGACGCCGAAGACGGCTCCGATGGCGCCCTGGTACTTGCCGCGTTCGCGCAGCGGGACCACGTCGGCGATGAGTGCCATCGAGGTGACCATCAGCCCGCCGGCGCCGATGCCCTGCACGCCCCGCCACAGGATGAGCAGGGTCATGTTGCTCGCGAGCCCGCACAGGAACGAGCCGGTGATGAAGATGACCGCGGAGACCTGGAAGATCAGTTTCCGGCCGAAGAGGTCGCCGAACTTGCCGACCAGCACCGTCGCGACGGTCTCCGCGAGGAGGTAGGCGGTCACCACCCACGACATGTGGGCCGCGCCGCCGAGGTCCGCCACGATCGTGGGCAGGGCGGTGCCGACGATGGTCTGGTCGAGGGCCGCCAGCAGCACGCCGAGCATGATCGTGCCGAAGATGACGTTGCGACGCCTCCGGTCCAGCACGGGTGGCGCCGCGGCCGCGGCGGGGGCAGTGGTCACCCTCGCACTCTCACAGCGCCCCCGGCGCCCCGCATGCGGCAAGCCGCCGTACGGGTGAGGCCGCGCCCCTCCCCCGCGGGCGGGCGTCAGCGCAGGTGGGCCAGGGCCGGATGGACCGCCGCGTACCCGTCCACGAGCCGCCTGGCCACCCCGACCGAGTCCACCAGGGGATGCAGGGCGAACGCCTTCACCGCCGCCGCCCGCGAACCGCCCGCCGCGGCCTCCAGGACCTCCCGTTCGACGGCCTTGACCGCCGTCACCAGGCCGACCGCGTGGAGCGGCAGCGGGGTGACGCCGACCGGGTGGGCGCCGTTCGCGTCGACCAGGCAGGGCACCTCGATGACGGCCTCGGCGTCCAGGACGGAGAGCGTGGTGCCGTTGCGGACGTTGAGGATGAGCGTGGCGCGCTCGTCGCGGGCGATGGCCCGCATCAGGGCGAGGGCGACCTTCTCGTAGCCGCCGGACTCCAGGTCGCTGTCGTCGCGCTCGCCGACGCCGGCCGCCTCGCGGTTCTCGGCCATGTACGTGGCCTCGCGCTCGGCCCTGGTACGGTCCCAGGCGGCGAGCGCGGCTCCGGCGCTCTGCCCGGTCCGGCCGGCCTCGGCGTAGAAGCCGCGCTGCTGGTCCCGCAGGAAGGCGCCGCGGGTCTGCTTGGCCTCCTGGTAGGCCCGTACGGTGTCACGGTTGAAGTAGTAGTAGTGCAGGTACTCGTTGGGGACGGCGCCCAGCGAGCGCAGCCACTCGGCGCCGAAGAGCCGGCCCTCCTCGAAGGATTCCAGGGCTTCGGTGTCGGCCAGCAGGCGCGGCAGTTCGTCGCGTCCGGCGACGCGCAGCCCGCGCACCCAGCCGAGGTGGTTGAGCCCGACGTAGTCGATCCAGGTCTCCTGCGGGCGGGCTCCGAGCAGCCGGGCGAGGCGCCGGCCGAGGCCCACGGGCGAGTCGCAGATGCCGATCACCCGCTCGCCCAGCTCCTCCGCCATGGCCTCGGTGACCAGCCCGGCCGGGTTGGTGAAGTTGATGACCCACGCCTCCGGGGCGACGCGGGCGATCCTGCGCGCGATCTCCCGGGCCACCGGCACGGTCCGCAGGCCGTACGCGATCCCGCCCGCGCCCACCGTCTCCTGGCCCAGCACTCCTTCGGCCAGGGCGACCCGCTCGTCCGCGGCGCGTCCCTCCAGGCCGCCGACGCGGATGGCCGAGAACACGAAGCCGGCGCCGCGCAGGGCCTCGTCGAGGTCGCGCGTCGCCGTGACGGCGGGGGCGTCCGGCACTCCGGCGGCCGCGGCCTGGCCGGCGAGGACACGGGTCATGGCGGCGAGCCGCCCGGGGTCGTCGTCGTAGAGCGTCACGTGGGAGACCCGGCCCTCGGCGTGGTCGCCGAGCAGGGCGCCGTAGACGAGCGGTACCCGGAACCCGCCTCCTCCGAGGATCGTCAGCCGCACGTCCGAACCGTCCTTCACCCGTAGCCGTACCGCGCGCCGGCCGTGGAGCGGCCGGTGCCACGATCCGTGGCATCCCCGCCGCGCGGACGCGCCGCGGGGACACCAGTCTGCCCGGGGCCGGCTACTCCCCGAGCGACGGCACGGCGCGCAGTCGCACGCCCGGCGGCCGCGCGAGCCCGCCGCCCAGGGCCGGACCGGCCGGGGCGCCCTGCGGGGCGGACAGGATCAGGGTGATCCGGGTCAGCCCCATCGCGTCGAGCATCCGGCTGGTTTCGGCCACCATCCGGCAGCGGACGAGTCCCCGGCGGGGGTCGGGATGGCGCACGCTGCGCACCGCCCCGTCCGGTTCGGCGGCGTCCGCTCCGTGCGTGCTCAGCCAGTGCGGCACGCCGTACCGGTAGGCGGCCTCCATGAACGGGTCACGGGCCACCTCCTGGCGGATGCTGCGCAGCCCCTCGTCCTCCGGGGCCGCGGCCAGCGCGGTCGCGAACCGGGCCAGCAGCGGAACGCACCAGGCCGGTTCGTGGTCCTCCAGCACTCCGGCGGCGTCCGGGTGGAACAGCACGAAGCGCAGGAAGTTGTCGTCCGGCAGGGCCGTCGGGTGCGGCCGTACGGACTGGAACAGCTGGTCGAAGGCAGAGTTGGTGAGCGCGACGTCCCAGCGGTGGTCCACCAGGAAGCTGGGGTAGGGCACGGACTCCATGAGTGCGGCGTAATCGCACAGGTAGTCGCGCTGCGCCGGATCCTCCGGCAGCCTGTTCTCCTCCGCGGCGCGCCACGTGGGCGGCGGGTCGCGGTCGACCATCACGCGGAAGAGCCAGAAGCACTGCCGCTCGCTCATCTCCAACGCCTCTGCCAGGGCCAGCAGTTTGCGGTCCGTCCACTCTTTGACCAGTCCGCGTTCCCAGTTCCCGTACGCGCGGACGCTGATGCGCAGCCGCGCGGCGAGATCCTCCTGGCTCAGGCCCAGTTCCTCGCGTCGCTGGCGCAATATCTCCTTGCGTCGCTCTGACCGCACGGCGCCGCGTGCGGACTCCTCGCCCGCCAGGCGCTCCTCACCGGCTCGGGCGAGGCCATCGGACGGGCCCACCGCTGCGAGATGTAGCACCGAGAGCTCCCCCTCCTCACGGTCTGGATCTTCATTTCCGTGTGGCGATCCTGCTACCGAATTCATTCGAGTGTCAACTATCGTGGCAATTCCAGCCTCACGACAGCTCATTCCCGCCACAGCTGTGGCACGTTCTAGCCCTTCGGGGCCCGAACGGATAGATTCCAGATGCCGACCATGTGCCCGAACCGACCTCGCGCGATCTAGGAGAACCACTGGTGACAGACGGCTTCCCGGCTCCCGTCGCGGTGGCCCACGCACCCCTGGCCGCCACCGTCACACGCGTTGCCGAACTCGCGAGCAAGATGGGCCGCGACCCGAACCAGGTCTTCGACCTGCGCCGGCTCTCCGAAGCCTCCGGCGTACCCGCGGACGTGGTCCGCACCCTGCTCGACGGCAGGCCCGCCGGCGAACCCGACCTCCAGACCCGCTTCCTCCAGCGCCTGGACCTGCTCCGGCGCACCCGGGTCAAGCCCAACGGCCGCCGCTACACGCAGCAGGAGATCGCGGACGGCGCGGGCATGTCCCGGCAGCAGGCCGGAGCCCTGATCAACGGGGACCGCCGCCCCACCATGGAGCACTGCGACGCGATCCAGCGCTTCTTCGGGGTGCACGCCGGATTCCTCACCGCGCACGACGCGGACGCCCTCACCGACGCGCTCCAGCGCACCGAACAGCAACTGCTCCAGGACTTCGCGGGGCGCGCGCGGGAAACCGCACCCGCCACGGCCGCTTCGGCGGGCGATCCGCTGGCAAGACTCCTCCAGAACCACGGCGTACGGGGCATCGCCTGGCGCGCCGCCCAACTGCCCAGCGACAAGCACCGGGACAAAGTGACCGAATGGCTGGACATGCTCCTCGAAAGCGTCAAACCGAATGAATCGTGACCCAGTCGAAAGTCTGGGTCTGATCCTTGAGTCCTGATCCGGATCCGCGCCGACGGGGAGAACGGTGAGCATAGGCAGAGAGCAGCGGCGGCTGTGCGGGGAACTGGTGACCGGCATCCGGCTCGCCGCCCCCGTGGAACCCGTGGACCTCTACGCCGCCCTCTGCGAGGGCATGAGCAGACACCGCGGCCGCCGGGTGGACTTCCGGATGGCCTCGTTCCCGCCGGGGACGGCCAGCGGTCTGTGGCTCGACATGGCGGACCGCGATCTCGTGGTCATCGAGGAACGCACCGCACCCGACCACCAACTGGTGATCCTGGGCCACGAGCTGTGGCACATGAAAGCCGGCCATTGCAGCCACCACGTCGACGGCGCCGCCGTCGCCGCCCGGCTCCTGTCCGACGAGGCGGACATCGGCGAAACCATTCGCCGCGTCGCGGCGCGCACGCGCGCCGATGTCCAGGAGGAGACCGAGGCGGAGACCTTCGGCTTGCTGCTGGGCAGCAGGTGCCGGACCTGGCTGGCCGGTTCGACCGGCCACCGGGCCCCGGCGCAGCGTGATCAGCTGGCGGGCCGCATCGAGGCCTCGCTCGGATACCGGGGGCACAGGAACGACCGTTGAACGGCGAGGACTACTACATACCGGCAGCCGCGATGGCCATCGCACTCGCCTTCAAACTGCCGGCCCTGCGGCACAACTGGCGCGATCCGCTGCTGCGTTCGGTCTGCGCCCTGCTCACCCTCGCCGGCGCGGTCTTCACGTTCGCCGCGCCGCCCACCATCGCGGCGGTCAACCGCTGGACCGGGATCAGCAACGTCTCGGCCCCTCTCGTCTACTGTCTGATCACCGCCTTCAGCGCCTCGTGCCTGGTCCTGGTCGTCAACTGGCGCGGCGGCCCGCCCGAGCGGACCCGGCGGGTGTCGCGGCGCTGGATCATCGGCTACAGCATCGTCGTCGTGGCCCTGATCGTGCTGTTCGCCCTGGGGGACGCCCCGGTCGAGCGGCTGAGGGACTTCGACACGTACTACGCCAATACCCCGTACATGCGGCAGATGATCGGGCTCTACCTGCTGGCGCACCACGTCGCCGCGGTCGTGATGGTGGCGATGTGCTGGCGCTGGTCGCTCCAGGTGCGCGGCTGGCTGCGCATCGGCCTGGTGATCATCGTGTCCGGCTACGTCTTCAACCTCACCTATGACGCCACGAAGATGTCGGCCGTCGTGGCCCGCTGGCTCGGCCACGACCTCGACGACCTGAGCACCTACGTCGCCCCGCCGCTCGCCGCGCTGGGCGCGCTGATCAGCGCGCTGGGCTTCGTGGTCCCGCTGGTCTGCCAGCGGATGTCCGACAACTGGCAGACCTGGACGACGTACCGCAGGCTCGGCGCGCTCTGGCAGGAGGTACAGATCTCCGCGCCGGACGGCACCCCCTCCGTCCGGATGTCCTGGTGGGCGGCGGCCGAACTGCGCGTCATCCAGCGCGAGTCGGACATCCACGACGGATTCCTGAACCTGGGACCGTACTTCGACCGCGGCCTGCGCGACGGCGCCTACGAGAGCGCCGCCGCGGACGGTGCCGACGAGGACACCGCCCGCGCGGTCGCCGACGCGGTCATGGTCACCGCGGCCGTCCGGGCCCGCTCCGGCGACCCCGAGGGCAACGTCGTCACCGGGGCCGGTGAGGAAATGGCCCCCGACACCTCCGACGGACCGCGCGACCTGCTGCGGATCTCCCACGCGCTGCGGCACTCGTCGGCGGTGCAGGCGGTACGGCAGCGGACGGCGCTGCCGGCCGGCGGGCGCGGCTGACCGGGTTCGGCCGGCGGCGCTTCAGCGGGCGGCGGCCACCGACAGCGTCGGGAACAGCTCCTGGAAGGGCCCGGCGGAGTCGATGCCGTCCCGCCCGTACGGAGCGTCGAAGCTCCACACCATGAACAGCAGGAACACGATCAGCGCGCTGAACAGCCCGGCCAGCAGCAGTTCCCGCCCGGAGCGCCGGATCTGCAGGGTGAAGATCAGCCCCACCGTGACCACGCCGCCGACCAGCAGCCCGAACCACACCACACCCGGCAGCGTGGACTCGTCGCTCTGCGTCCGCGAGTGCCGGGCGTCGTCGGCGGCGGCGATGTGGTCCAGCAGCGGCTGGTATGCCTGTGCCTGGAGCTCGGTGGCCGGGCTCTGGTGGGTCACGTCGCTGCGCAGCTTGCCGAGCAGCCGGGCGCCCTCGCCGGACGCGCCCTCGCCGGAGGTGAGCAGCGGCCAGTCCACCGCGACGGTGTGGGAGACGTACGCGTCCACCTCGCCGCGGATCCGGTCGCGTACGGGCGCCGGATAGACGTCGGCGCGCTGGGTCACCTCGTACAGCGACTGGGCCTCGCGGCGCACGCTGTCCTCGGCGGCGCCGCGCGCCTCCCAGACGCCCGCGATGGCGAGACCCAGCACGATCGCGTAGACCACGCCCACCATCATCGTCATGTACTCGATGACGTCGGGGGTTTCGCTGGTGTCCTCGTCATCGGCGGCCCGGCGGTGCCGGATCGCGGTGATGGCGAGGACGACGGCGCAGACGAGCGCCATGGCGATGGCCAGGACCAGCCATTCGGACACGTGGAATCTCCCGTTGGGAATCGGTGCAGCGGGTTGACGAAGACGGTGACGACGACCTGGCCGTCCGGCCCGGCCTGCTCCCGGGCGGTGCGGATCAGGGTGGCGTGCCCCTCGTGCAG
>NZ_JBEOXU010000067.1:0-34288 GCF_040296725.1 Streptomyces sp. NPDC002044 | reverse complement strand
GCCTTACCCCTTCCGTACAACCCCCCGCCCCCCCCCCCCCCGCCCCCGCCCCCCCGCCCGCGGGGGCGGCCGCCCCCGCGCGCCCTGGGAACCCCACGCCCCCACCTCGCGTTGACCAGGAAGGGAGGGTCCACTGGACCGTAGGCCCTCAGATCAGATCCGCAGATCCTGGACGGGGTCCCCCTGCCGCACCACTTGGAGGGCGTACCGTGCACCGCCGGCACAACGGGCTCAAGACCGCCGTACTCCTCGGCGGGATGTCCGCACTCATCATCGTCATCGGAAGCTTCTTCGGACGGACCGGCCTGATCGTCGCCGTCCTGGTCGCCCTCGGGACGAACGCGTACGCGTACTGGAACAGCGACAAGCTGGCTCTCCGCGCGATGCGCGCCCGCCCCGTCAGCGAGTTCGAGGCGCCCGATCTCTACCGCATGGTGCGCGAGCTCTCCACGTCCGCGCGCCAGCCCATGCCACGGCTCTACATCTCGCCCACCGAGGCACCCAACGCCTTCGCGACCGGCCGCAACCCGCGCAACGCCGCGGTCTGCTGCACCGAGGGCATCCTGCGCATCCTCGACGAGCGCGAGCTGCGCGGGGTCATCGGCCATGAGCTGAGCCACGTCTACAACCGGGACATCCTGATCTCGTCGGTCGCCGGAGCACTCGCCTCGGTGATCATGTTCCTGGTCAACTTCGCGTGGCTGATCCCCGTCGGCCGGTCGAACGACGACGAGGGCCCCGGCCTCTTCGGCATGCTGCTGATCATGATCCTGGGCCCGCTGGCCGCCGCCGTGATCCAGCTGGCCATCAGCCGCTCCCGCGAGTACGAGGCCGACGCGTCGGGTGCCCAGCTCACCGGCGACCCGCTGGCCCTGGCCAGCGCCCTGCGCAAGCTCGACGCGGGCACCAAGCAGCTCCCGCTGCCCGCCGAACCCCGGCTGGAGACGGCGAGCCACATGATGATCGCCAACCCATTCCGCCCGGGAGAAGGGCTTTCCAAGAT
The DNA here is from genome assembly GCF_040296725.1 of Streptomyces sp. NPDC002044. Classification (NCBI taxonomy): domain Bacteria; kingdom Bacillati; phylum Actinomycetota; class Actinomycetes; order Kitasatosporales; family Streptomycetaceae; genus Streptomyces; species Streptomyces sp. NPDC002044. The sequence goes on along the minus strand of NZ_JBEOXU010000067.1, from coordinate 33,285 downwards.
GTTCTCCACCCACCCCCCGATGGCCGAGCGCATCGCCCGGCTCGAACAGATGGCAGGCCGTAGGCAGTGAATACAATCCTGAACGTCATTTGGCTCGTGCTGAGCGGCATCTGGCTGTTCCTGGGCTATGTCCTGGCCGGTGTCCTGCTCTGCATCACCATCATCGGGATCCCCTTCGGGATCGCCGCCTTCCGCATCGCGATCTACGCCCTGTGGCCCTTCGGCTACACCGCGGTCGAACGGCGCGACGCGGGCGCCCCCTCCTGCGTGGGCAACGTCCTGTGGCTGGTCCTGGCGGGCTGGTGGCTCGCCCTGGGCCACATCGTCACCGGCATCGCCCTCTGCGTCACGATCATCGGCATCCCCTTCGGCATCGCCAACTTCAAGATGGTTCCGCTCTCCCTGCTCCCGCTGGGCCGCGAGATCGTCCCGACGGACGCGCCGTTCGCCTCGCGCTGAGCCGGTACGCGACGTCCGCAGACCCGAGTTGTCCACAGGGCGAGCGCGCTGTCGGTGGAGTCGGCCACCATGAACGCATGAACGACACCGAGCAGTTGTTGGAGCACGTCGCGGACCACGTCCGCCGCCGGGCGCGGGACGACGGGAAGCCGCTGCCCGCGCCCGCGGAGGCCGGGGAGGTCGCCCGGACCGAGCGCATACTCGGCTTCGCCCTGCCCCCGCTGCTCGCCGGGCTGCACACCAGCGTCGGAGACGGCGGATTCGGCCCGGAGTACGGGCTGCTGACGCTGCGGGAGGCCGTGCGGACGTATGAGGCCCAGCGCGCGTCCGGATGGCGCTGGCCGGAGGCCGTGCTGCCGGTGGCCGACTTCGGCTGTGGCATGTGGGTGTGCGTCGACTGCCGGTCGCAAGACGCCCAAGTCCTGCTGTTCGACCCGAATCCGGGGGATCCCGACCTCGCCTGGTTCGTCGACAGCCCCAGCCTGGCCGAGTGGCTCCGCGGCTGGATCGACGGCACCGCCTGGTACTGCGAGGACTCGGCCGCGGGAGAGGAGTACGACCTGGATCCCATGCCCTGGACCGAGTTCAGAACCCGGATCTGACCCCCAGGCCGTCCCGGGGCGGCCCCACGCGCCCGGCCCCCGCCCCCGGTGCCGCCGTCCCGAAACGCCCGGCCCGCCGGCCGGGACCACACAGCCACACAGCCGGACAGCCCGACCGCTGCCACGGCCCGACCCTTGACAGCTGAACCGGGAGCCCGCACGGGGACACGCGCGATCGTGCAGCCCGTCGGCGCCCCGGAAGACGGGGAACCCGACCACACCCCGGCCCCGGCCCCCAAGAGGCGGCGCGACGGTCCGCACACGGTCCGCGCGACGGGGGGCGCTAGCCGACCTCTTCGCGGCCCGGCAGCGGCGCCCGCTTGCGCTCCCAGCCCTCCAGGGCGGTCAGACAGGCGTGGTCGAGATGGCGCAGCCCGCCCAGGTCGAGCCGTACCGGGGGCCCGTGCGGCAGCGCGTCCAGCGCGTCCAGCAGCTTCGGCAGCCGCAGGAAGCTCGCGTTCCCCACGACCCGCACGCACAGCTCCTCGCCCTCCCAGACCTCCTCGACGTGCACGTGTGAGGTTTCCCAGGCCGCCTTGGCGACGGCGAGCCCCAGCCCGAACAGCACCCCCTCGAAAAGATTCGTCGCCACGATCGCCGCCGCCGTCGCCACCAGCACCACCGCCTCGCCCCGGTGCGTGCGCCACAGCGCGGCCACCGCCCGCGCGGGCAGCAGCTTCCAGCCGGCGTGCAGCAGCACCCCCGCCAGCGCCGCGAGCGGCACCAGCTCCAGCACCCCGGGGACCGCCACGGCGAACAGCAGCAGCCAGCCGCCGTGCATCACCCGGGAGGCCCGGGTGCGCGCCCCGGCCTCCACGTTGGCGGCACTGCGCACGATCACCGCCGTCATCGGCAGCGCCCCCAGCAGCCCGCACACGCTGTTGCCCACCCCCTGGGCGATCAGCTCCCGGTCGTACTGCGTCCTGGGCCCGTCGTGCATGCGGTCCACGGCGGCGGCGCTGAACAGCGTCTCGGCGGACGCGATCAGCGCCAGCGCGACCACGGTCCCGACCGCCCCGACGGAGACCAGCACCCCGAAGTCCCCCCAGGCGGGCGGGGACACCGCTTCCAGCACTCCGGTCACCCGCACCCTCTCGACGGGCATCCGCCACAGCGCGGCCACGGTGGTCGCGGCGGCCACGGCGACCAGCGCCCCCGGTACCAGCCGCAGCCGGGCGGGCATCCTGCGCCAGCCCACCAGGACGGCGACCGTCCCGGCCCCCAGCGCCACGGCGGCCCAGTCGGCCCGGGCCACGAGGTCCGCCGCCCCGCCCAGGTTCGCCAGGGTCGTGCCCGGAGCCCCGACACCGCCCAGGGCGTACAGCTGCCCGGCGATCAGCACCAGCCCGATGCCGGCCAGCATCCCGTGCACGACGGCGACGGAGATCGCCCGGAACCACCGCCCGAGGCGCAGCACCCCCAGGCCCAGCTGCACCGCTCCGGCGGCCAGTACGAGCACCCCGAGCGCGGGCAGGCCGTACGCCCGCACCGCCTCGTAGACGAGCACGGTGAGCCCGGCCGCGGGCCCGCTCACCTGGAGCGAACTCCCGCGGAACCACCCCGTGACCAGCCCGCCGACCACCCCGGTGACGATCCCCAGCTCGGCCGGCACCCCGGAGGCGACGGCGACCCCCACACAGAGGGGGAGCGCGACCAGCGCGACGACGACGGACGCCCCGAAGTCTTCCCGAAACGTGCCGGCCCCTGGCATGCGAGAACCCCCTGCCACGCGGTGATGGATACCGGTCCAGCGTCGCGGGCGCACTCCCCGGGGCCCAAGTGCCCACGGAAGCCCGCGGTGGCGCACGCGCCGCGCGCGCCCCGCACACACGCCCCGGAACCGCCGCGGCCCGGCGGTCGGTGAAGACCGCCGGGCCGGCGTGGGAACAGGTCGCGGACCTGGGTCAGCGGTAGTTCACGTACTGGATCGCGAAGTCCAGTTCCTTGCCCTTGAGCAGCGTCTGGACCTCCTGGAGGTCGTCACGGCTTTTGGAGCTGACGCGCAGCTCCTCGCCCTGCACCTGGGCCTTGACGCCCTTGGGGCCCTCGTCCCGGATGATCTTCGCGACCTTCTTGGCGTTCTCCTGGGAGATGCCTTCCTCGATCGTGGCGAAGATCTTGTACTCCTTGCCGGACAGCTGCGGCTCGCCGGCGTCCAGCGCCTTGAGCGAGATCCCGCGCTTGACCAGCTTGGTCTCGAAGACGTCGAGGATGGCCTTGACGCGCTCCTGGGAGTTCGCCTCCATCACGATCTTCTCGCCGGACCATTCGATCGTGGCGCCCGTGCCCTTGAAGTCGTAGCGCTGGGAGAGTTCCTTGGCGGCCTGGTTGAGGGCGTTGTCGACCTCCTGCCGCTCGACCTTCGAGACGATGTCGAAACTGGAGTCGGCCATGTCCTGTGGCTCCTTGAAGTCGGTGGTGACGGCCCCGTGGGGCGCGGCCGGACAGCTCCGGTCCGCTCGGCAAAGCCTAGCCACCGCACCCGCCCGCGGCGCTGATCAATCCGGTGGCGAAGCACCCTCGGTCATCGGGTATCGTTTACGTCGTTGCCACAGAGCACCGCCCCACAGCGGACTCGCAGGCGACATCTCATGGCGATGTGCCCGAGTGGCCAATGGGAGCGGACTGTAAATCCGTCGGCTTAGCCTACCCAGGTTCGAATCCTGGCGTCGCCACGCGATGTGAGACCCCCGTTACCGCGGAAACGCGGTGGCGGGGGTCTTCTCGTCGTATCCGGACGTACCCCGTCCGGCCGAGTCGGCCGGGGGAACCTGCCGGTGCCCGCCGGTCCGGTCGCGGTGCGCGGCAAGAACCGGCACCTTTCGGCCGCCGCCCGTTCGGAGTCCAGGGCGTGCGCGGGGCGCACCGTCGGGGTCCGCTGTTCGTTCACCCGGCGTGAAATGGACATCTGACGCGCGGGGGAAGGCCGGCGGAGGCGTGCTCATCGCGCTCCTCGGCGCCGGGATTCCGGCCCTGGTGGGGGCGGCGCTCCACACCGAGGTGGGCGAGCCCTACCAGGAGACCAGGCTGTACTTCGGCACCGAACGCCCCGACGGCCGGAACCCGGTCGACGAGCGGGAGTTCACGCGCTTCCTGGACCGGGAGATCACCCCCGCCTTCCCGGAGGGCCTGACCGTCCAGGACGGCCGCGGCCAATGGCGGGAGCAGGACGGCCGCATCGTCCGCGAGACCTCGTACGAGGTCGTGCTGCTGTATCCCGCGAACGAGGCCGGAGAGCGCGGTGCCCGCATCGAGCGGATCCGGCAGGCCTACGAGGACCGCTACCAGCAGGACTCGGTCGGACGGTCCGACGACAAGGTCACCGCCGAGTTCTGAGCCGCCGGAGTCCGCCCCGGAGGCCGCGGCGCCAGAAGCCGGCTGCGTCAGTTGCCCGCCACGTCCTTGACCGCCACCGTGACCGGGGTCGAGCCGGACGTGAGCTCCAGGGTCAGGCCCGCCGTCGCCGGGGTCTCGACCAGTTCGGCCAGCACCGCGGCCACGTCGTCGCGCGGGACGGACCCGCGGCCCGTACGGGCCTCCAGGCGGACCAGGCCGCTTCCCGCGTCGTCGATCAGGGAGCCGGGGCGCAGGACCGTCCACTCGAGGCCCAGCCGGGTGCGGACGTAGTCGTCCGCCTCGCCCTTCGCCCGCAGGTAGACGTCGAACACCTCGTCGCCCTCGTGCCAGGCGTCCGCGCCCATCGAGGAGACCATCAGGAAGCGGCGGACGCGCGCCCGTTCGGCCGCGTCGGCGAACAGCACGGCCGCGCCGCGGTCCACGGTGTCCTTGCGTCCGACGCCGCTGCCGGCGCCCGCTCCCGCCGCGAAGACGGCCACGTCCGCGCCCTCGAGGAGGCCGGCCACGTGCTCCACCGAGGCCGACTCCAGATCGCACAGGACCGGTTCGGCGCCCGCCTCCCGCAGGGCGTCGCCCTGTGCCGGGTCACGGACGATGCCCGCGACCTCGTACCCGCGCGCGGCGAGCAGGCGCTCCAGCCGCAGCGCGATCTGACCGTGTCCACCCGCGATGACGATGCGCATGCCCCGACCGTACGACGAGCCGGGCGCGAATGCCCGCGAACGGTCGGCGGACCGTCAGGGCCCGGGCTCCGTACGGCCCTGCCGGGGCAGGTCCAGGGCGACCGCGACGGCGGAGTCGCAGTACTCCCGTACGGCACTCGTCCGGGCTACGACCCGGCCGCGGTGGATCACGATCCGGCTGTACGCGAGGGAGAGCACGCCCGCGAGGCGGTCCCCGCGCACGGCGAGCAGCTCCGCCGGGAAGCCGGCCTCCACGCGGACCTCAGGCAGCCCCATGACCTCACGGGCGGCGACGCCGACCGAGTCGTACGCCTCGCCCGGGCGCAGCCCGCCCTGGGAGGCCAGCAGGTACGCGGCTTCGAGCGGGTCACCGCGGCCGACCGGGTTGCCGGCGTCCCGCAGGGCCCCGCTGCCGGCCGCGACCCGTACCCCCGAGGCGCGCAGCAGGCGTACGGGCGCGGTGCGCAGACCGCGCCGCTCCAGGGCCGCGCAGTCGCCCTGGGGCAGGCAGATGACCCGTACCCCGGCGGCGGCGAGCTGGTCGGCGGCGCGGGCCGCCACGTCCAGCGGGAGGCGGGAGAGGCCCCCGCACGGCCCGACCGTCACCCCGGGGCGGAGCCCGCCGGACATGGCCGCGAGCCGGGCGAGGCGGGCCGGGTCGTCACCGTCCGTGTGGAGGTCCACGGGACAGCCGTGCTCGGCGGCGAGTTCCAGGACCGCTTCGAGGAAGCCCGTCGGGTCGGGGTCCAGGTCGGGGCAGCCGCCGATCACGCAGGCGCCCATCTTGACCGCGTCCCGCAGCATGGCGAGCCCGTCCGCGCCGGCCAGCCCGGTCAGCAGCCGGGGCACGGCCACCGTGGTGAGGTCGGTGAGCCCGCGCAGGGAGCGCCGAGCCTGGAGGACCGCTTCCATGGGGCCGAGGCCGTGCACGTCGCCGATGCGGACGTGCGAGCGTACGGCCGTGGCGCCGTGGCCGAGCTGGAGCAGCGCGGCTTCGGTGGCCCGCCGCTGGACCTCGTCGGGGGCGTAGGAGACGGGCCCCTCACCGTCCGCGGTCAGCGCGGTGTCTCCGTGGGCGTGCGGCTCGGCGGGGGCGGGCAGCAGAAGGTAGCCGGTCAGGTCCACCCGGGACAGGGCGGGCGCGGGGAGGCTGCCGGCGGTGCCGACGGCCTGGATGCGGCCGCCGCCGAGGCGTACGTCGACGGTACGGCCGTCCGTGAGCCGGGCGCCGGTGAGCAGCAGGGTGGTGGTCGCCTCGGCGGAGGCGGCGTGCCCGGGGGAGCCGCCGTGCCCGGGGCCGGGGCCGTCGCCCTCGCCGTGGCCGCTGCGGGGGGAGTGGAACGGCTGCTGCGGCGGGCTGTCGGACATCGCGCTCCTGCGGTGGCTCGGGCGGTTCCTGGGCCTGGGCCGTGGCCGCGGACCGGCGGCCCGGCACCCCAAGATCACGCAGCGTGCCCGCAGCCTAGGGTGCGGCGCACCCCGCTTCGCGGAGGAGGGCAATAGTCGTACCGGTGTGGTGCCGACGCCCGCGCCCACGCTCGGGATCGCGCGCACCCGCGCACGCGCGGTCGCGCCCGCTGGCGTACGCGGTATCGCGGCCGTCCGCGCGCCTGTGCCGGGGCGCGCACAGCGCGGCGCCGGCCGCCGTAGCCGCCGCGGGCACTGGTCGGTGGCCGGTGGTGCTCCAGGACGGAGGCCCGCGTGTGAGCCCGAACACAATCCGCCTGTAATCGGGCTCCGGAGGGGCTTCGGGGCGTGATCGGGAAAGGCCGGTGAACCTCTAGGAGCCCTGCTCCCGCAAAGGATTTGGGCGATCGGCGGGCAACCGTGTAATGTCTTCCTCGCTCGCCCCAATAGCTCAGTCGGTAGAGCGTCTCCATGGTAAGGAGAAGGTCTGCGGTTCGATTCCGCATTGGGGCTCTGGTGAGAGAGGTTCCCCACCCTCGGGTGGGGAGACGATCACATCAAAGCGGCGTAGCTCAGTCGGTAGAGCAAGCGGCTCATAATCGCTGTGTCACCGGTTCAAGTCCGGTCGCCGCTACACACAGTAGCCGATTGCGGGGTCGGTCTCCCGGTCGGCTACTCTTGTATGCGTTCATCCGTCCCAATTTCCGTCAAGGAGCACTCACGTGGCTGCCACCGACGTCCGCCCGAAGATCACGCTGGCCTGCGTGGAGTGCAAGGAGCGGAACTACATCACCAAGAAGAACCGGCGTAACGACCCGGACCGTCTTGAGATGAAGAAGCACTGCCCGCGTTGCAACTCGCACACCGCGCACCGCGAGACCCGCTGACCCCAGCGAAGTCTCGTTTAAACAGGCACAGGCATGAGGTCGTCCCCTATTACAGGGGGCGGCCTCATGTCGTTTCCGCCTCCGGCCGGTCCGGCCGGACCGGTGGTGTAGCCGGATTCCGGAGTGGATCCGACTGCCCCGGTGCTTCCTTTCGTGTCTTTCGTGATCCCTTCATCAGGAGGTAGTGAGTCATGGCTCTCGACCAGTCCTTCGTGGGCCGGAGCTACCCGCCCACCGATCCCTACGAGGTCGGCCGGGAGAAGATCCGCGAATTCGCGGTAGCGGTGGGTGACGAAAACGCCGTCTACACCGACCCCGAAGCCGCCAAGTTGTTCGGTCACCCCGACGTGATCGCTCCGCCGACCTTCGTGTTCGCCATCACCTTCGCGGCGGCCGGCCAGGTCGTCGACGATCCGCAGCTGGGGCTGGACTACAGCCGCGTCGTCCACGGGGACCAGAAGTTCGCGTACACCCGCCCGGTGCGGGCGGGCGACCGGCTCTCGGTGACCTCCACCATCGAGGCCGTGAAGTCGATGGCGGGCAACGACATCATCGACATCCGCGGCGAGGTCCACGACGAGACCGGCGAGCACGTGGTGACGGCTTGGACGAAGCTCGTCTCCCGCGCCCCCCAGGAGGTCTGACATGGCTGCGCAGATCAAGTACGCCGACGTCGAGGTCGGTACCGAGCTCCCGGCGGGGTCCTTCCCCGTGACGCGCGCCACACTGGTGCGGTACGCCGGCGCCTCGGGGGACTTCAACCCGATCCACTGGAACGAGAAGTTCGCCACGGAGGTGGGACTGCCGGACGTGATCGCGCACGGCATGTTCACCATGGCCGAGGCGATCCGCGTGGTCACCGACTGGGCCGGCGACCCGGGCGCGGTGGTCGAGTACGGGGTGCGCTTCACCAAGCCGGTCGTCGTCCCGAACGACGAGCGGGGCGCCTTGATCGAGGTCACGGGCAAGGTGGCCGCCAAGCTGGACGACAACCGCGTCCGGGTCGACCTGACGGCCATGAGCGCCGGACAGAAGGTCCTCGGCATGTCGCGGGCCGTGGTGGCGCTGAGCTGAGACCCCACCCCATTTCCGCTCGCCCCGCCCCGCCCGGTTCGTACGAGCCGGGCGGGGGCCTCGTCAGCCCCGCCCGGCACCGCCGCGTGGCGCGACGGCCGGGCCGTGGGGGTGGGGGTCGGGGCGGACCAGGCCCCGGTCGTACGGGGTCGGCCGCTGCCGCGTCATCGGCGGCCGCCGACCAGGGCGAGGCATCCCGCGCGAGCCCAAGGCCACCCCGGCCGGGACCGCCGCCCCCGGGACCGCCGCCCCGGCGGTCCCGGCACCGGTCAAGGTCCCGGCCGCCGGCTGAGCGGCGGACCACCGAGCCGTCACCCGACCACGCGTCCCGGTCCGTGGCCCCGCAGGGATGCGAGGGGCGCGGACCGTACTCTTGTCCCCGTGCAGGAACTCCACGACGCCCCCCTCGCCCCGCTGACCACCTTCCGTCTCGGTGGTCCCGCCGCCCGTCTGATCACCGCGACCACCGACGCCGAGGTCGTCGCCGCCGTCCGCGCCGCGGACGAGAGCGGCACCCCGCTTCTGATCATCGGCGGCGGCAGCAACCTGGTCATCGGCGACCGCGGCTTCGACGGCACCGCCCTGCGCATCGCCACCACCGGCTTCACCCTCGACGGCACCACCCTGGAGCTTGCCGCCGGCGAGAACTGGAGCGACGCCGTCGCCCGCACCGTCGAAGCCGGCCTCGCCGGGATCGAGTGCCTCGCCGGGATCCCCGGCTCCGCGGGCGCCACCCCGATCCAGAACGTCGGCGCGTACGGCCAAGAGGTCCGCGACACCATCACCGAGGTCGTCGCCTACGACCGCACCAGCGGCGAGACGCTCACGCTGACCGCCGCCGAGTGCGCGTTCTCGTACCGCGACAGCACCTTCAAGCACCAGCCCGAGCGGTACGTCGTCCTGCGCGTCCGCTTCGCCCTGGAAGACGCCGGCGGCCTCTCCGCGCCGGTCAAGTACCCCGAGACCGCCCGCGCCCTCGGCGTCGAAGCCGGCGACCGGGTCCCGGCCGCCACCGCCCGCGAGACCGTACTGCGGCTGCGCGCCGGCAAGGGCATGGTCCTCGACCCCGCCGACCACGACACCTGGTCCGCCGGCTCCTTCTTCCACAACCCGGTCCTGACCGACGAGGCGTACGCCGCCTTCCTCGCCCGCGCCCAGGACCGCCTCGGCCCCGACACCGCCCCGCCCGCCTACCCCGCCGGTGACGGCCGTACGAAGACCAGCGCCGCCTGGCTCATCGACAAGGCCGGCTTCACCAAGGGCTACGGCACGGGCCCCGCGCGGATCTCCACCAAGCACACCCTCGCCCTCACCAACCGCGGCGAGGCCACCACCGAAGACCTCCTCACCCTCGCCCGCGAGGTCGTCGCGGGCGTCCACGCGGCCTTCGGCGTCACCCTCGTCAACGAGCCGGTGACGGTCGGCGTCAGCATCTGAGGAGCCCCGGCCGCCCATGCTCTGTCCCCTCCACGGGGCCGGTACGGACCCCACCCGCCTCGTGGGGCGCACGCTCAGCCGAGTCGTCGCGTCCTGGCACATCAGCGACGGCGAGCGCTCCGAAGCCCCCCTCGACGTCTGGCTGATCGACAGCGTCGGCGACTCCATCCGGATCACCACCGGATCCGACCAGTGCCTGATCGTCGAGTCCGCGGCGCCGCACGCGCCCTACGACATGGGGGAGTGGGGCCGCATCGAGGTCGGCGAGGACCTCGGCGACCACCCGTTCCTGCGCCACCTCGGCGAGACCGTCGCCTCGGTCGCCGAGTACGCCCTGCCCGAACAGGGCCGCACCCACCTGGAGATCGGCTTCCCGGACGGCTGCCGAGTGCGCGCCGACTGTTACGAGGGGGACCTGCGGCTCACCCGCTGAGCCACTGGTCGATCCCCGCCAGCAGCTTGGCCTGCACCTCCTCGGGCGCGGCCGAACCGCGCACCGACTGGCGGGCCAGCTCGGCGAGCTCCGCGTCCGTGAAGGCGTGGTGCGTACGGGCGATCTCGTACTGGGCCGCCAGCCGGGATCCGAACAGCAGCGGGTCGTCCGCGCCGAGCGCCATCGGGACGCCCGCGTCGAAGAGCGTCCGCAGCGGTACGTCCTCGTGCCGCTCGTACACCCCGAGGGCGACGTTGGAGGCCGGGCAGACCTCGCAGGTGATCTGCCGGTCGGCGAGGCGCTTGAGCAGCCGCGGATCCTCGGCGGCCCGGACGCCGTGCCCGATGCGGGCCGCGTGCAGGTCGTCCAGGCAGTCGCGGACCGAGGCCGGGCCGGTGAGCTCGCCGCCGTGCGGGGCGGCGAGGAGGCCGCCCTCGCGGGCGATGGCGAAGGCCCGGTCGAAGTCGCGGGCCATGCCACGGCGTTCGTCGTTGGAGAGCCCGAAGCCGACGACGCCGCGGTCGGCGTACCGGACGGCGAGACGGGCCAGGGTACGGGCGTCCAGGGGGTGCTTCATGCGGTTGGCGGCGATGACCACCCGCATCCCGAGGCCGGTCTCGCGGGAGGCCGAGTCGACGGCGTCGAGGATGATCTCGACGGCCGGGATCATGCCGCCGAGCAGGGGGGCGTAGGAGGTGGGATCCACCTGGATCTCCAGCCAGCCGCTGCCGTCCCGTACGTCCTCCTCGGCCGCTTCGCGGACCAGGCGGCGGATGTCGTCGGGCTCGCGGAGGCAGGAGCGGGCGGCGTCGTAGAGCCGCTGGAAGCGGAACCAGCCGCGTTCGTCGGTGGCGCGCAGCTTGGGCGGCTCCCCGCCGGTCAGGGCGTCGGGGAGGCGTACGCCGTACTTGTCGGCGAGCTCCAGCAGGGTCGATGGTCGCATCGAGCCGGTGAAGTGCAGGTGGAGGTGTGCTTTCGGCAGAAGCGTGAGATCGCGTGCGTGCTCCATCTGGTGATCCTGCCGTACGCACGCGCTGAGCGGGAGGGCGTTTTACCTATCGGGGGCTTGCTCGAACGCGTGAGCGGGCGCGGAGGGGGAGCGGAGGGGAACGGGGGCGGCGGCCCGGTCCGCTGCGCGGGGCCTCCCGGGCTCCGCCCGGACCCGCGCCTCAAACGCCGGCGGGGCTCAAGATCGGGGCTCCGCCCCGGACCCCGCGCCTCAAACGCCGGCGGGGCTTGAGGTGAGCCGGCGGGGCTTGAGGTGAGCCGGCGGGGCTTGAGGTGAGTCGGCGGGGCCGTGCGGGCCGGGAACGGCGAGTGGCGGCCGCCCTCGGGGGAGACCGCCACTCGGGGTTTGCCGTCGGCCGGTCTAGACCTTGGCCTCCGCCAGGAGCTTCTGGATCCGGGACACGCCCTCCACCAGGTCCTCGTCGCCCAGGGCGTACGACAGGCGCAGGTAACCGGGGGTGCCGAACGCCTCGCCCGGGACGACCGCGACCTCGGCCTCGTCCAGGATCAGGGCGGCCAGCTCGACGGACGTCTGCGGGCGCTTGCCGCGGATCTCCTTGCCGAGCACGCCCTTCACCGAGGGGTACACGTAGAACGCGCCCTCGGGGGTCGGGCACAGGACGCCGTCGATCTCGTTCAGCATCCGCACCATCGTCTGACGGCGGCGGTCGAAGGCGGTGCGCATCTCGTGCACCGCGTCCAGGCTGCCGGAGACGGCGGCGAGCGCCGCGACCTGGGCCACGTTGGAGACGTTGGAGGTGGCGTGCGACTGCAGGTTGGTCGCGGCCTTGACGACGTCCTTCGGGCCGATGATCCAGCCCACCCGCCAGCCGGTCATCGCGTACGTCTTGGCGACGCCGTTGACGATGATGCACTTGTCGGCCAGCTCGGGGACGATCGCCGGCAGGGAGACGAACTTCGCGTCGCCGTAGACCAGGTGCTCGTAGATCTCGTCGGTCAGGACCCACAGGCCCTTGTCCGCGGCCCAGCGGCCGATCGCCTCGGCGTCGGCCTCGGAGTAGACGGCGCCCGTCGGGTTGGACGGGGATACGAAGAGGACGACCTTGGTGCGCTCGGTGCGCGCGGCCTCCAGCTGCTCGACGGACACCCGGTAGCCGGTGGTCTCGTCGGCGACGACCTCGACCGGGACACCGCCGGCGAGACGGATCGACTCCGGGTAGGTGGTCCAGTACGGCGCCGGGACGATGACCTCGTCACCCGGGTCCAGAATGGCCGCGAAGGCCTCGTAGATCGCCTGCTTGCCGCCGTTGGTCACCAGGACCTGCGACGCGTCGACCTCGTAGCCGGAGTCGCGCAGCGTCTTCGCGGCGATGGCGGCCTTCAGCTCCGGGAGACCGCCGGCCGGCGTGTAGCGGTGGTACTTGGGGTTGCGGCAGGCCTCGACGGCGGCTTCGACGATGTAGTCGGGGGTCGGGAAGTCGGGCTCGCCGGCACCGAAGCCGATCACCGGGCGCCCGGCGGCCTTGAGGGCCTTGGCCTTGGCGTCCACGGCGAGGGTGGCGGACTCGGAAATGGCGCCGATACGGGCGGACACCCGGCGCTCGGAGGAAGGCGTTGCAGAGGTCATGCGGCCAATCGTCCCAGACCGCCAAGAAGGGCCGCACACCGTTTCAGTCACCGGACCGCACGGATGTCAGGAAGGGTTCTGTTCGACGTCAGGGCCCGGTTCACGTACACTCACCTGTCGTTGGACCTCGCCAGCCGCTCCGATGCGTGAGCACTCCGTGCACTCGCCCGGATGCGGTAGGTTGGGGAACGCAAAGGGTCGTAGCTCAATTGGTAGAGCACTGGTCTCCAAAACCAGCGGTTGGGGGTTCGAGTCCCTCCGGCCCTGCTCCACACTCCACTTCAAGGATGTGTGTGCGCAGGTACGTACTTCTGCAACGCCGTGCGGCGCAACCGGGCGCGGTACGGCCACGACCCGGATTCAGGTGAGAGACGTGACGGACGCCCTGGGCTCCATCGACATGCCTGACGCCGAGGACGAGACGCGCGAGAAGAAGGCCCGCAAGGGCGGTAAGCGCGGCAAGAAGGGCCCTCTGGGTCGTCTCGCGCTGTTCTACCGCCAGATCGTCGCGGAACTCCGCAAGGTTGTATGGCCCACTCGCAACCAGCTCACGACGTACACCACCGTGGTGATTGTCTTCGTGGTCATCATGATCGGTCTGGTGACCGTGATTGACTATGGGTTCCAGGAAGCCATCAAGTTCGTCTTCGGCTGATCCCCGCGGAGGGCGGCGCCTTGATGGGTGCCGCCCGTTTTCGCATGTTCCACCACCTTTTGTATCCAGGAAGAAGCAGCCACCGTGTCTGACCCGAACCTGAACGCGAGCGACGAGTCCGTCGAGTCCGTCGAGTCCGTTGAGGACCAGCTCGACATCGTCGAGGCTGCCGACGCCGTGGACCCCGACGAGGCCGAGCTCGCGGACGCCGAGGCGGGTGTCGCCGCCGAGGAGGCCGCGCTGCACGTCGAGGCCGACGGCGAGGCTGACGCCGAGGTCGAGGACGACGCCGAGGCCGAAGAGGCCGACGACGACGAGGCTGCCGACGACGTCGAGGACGCGGTCGAGGCCGATGCCGATGCCGATGCCGACGAGGAGGCCGAAGAGGCCGCCCCGGTCGAGCCGGCCGAGCCCGTCGACCCGGTCCAGGCCCTCCGCGAGGAGCTGCGCCTGCTGCCCGGCGAGTGGTACGTGATCCACACCTACGCCGGCTACGAGAAGCGCGTGAAGGCCAACCTGGAGCAGCGCGCCGTCTCGCTGAACGTCGAGGAGTTCATCTACCAGGCCGAGGTGCCCGAGGAAGAGATCGTCCAGATCAAGAACGGCGAGCGCAAGAACGTCCGGCAGAACAAGCTGCCCGGATACGTTCTCGTCCGCATGGATCTGACGAACGAGTCCTGGGGCGTCGTCCGCAACACGCCTGGTGTCACCGGCTTCGTCGGCAACGCGTACGACCCGTACCCGCTGACGCTGGACGAGATCCTCAAGATGCTCGCCCCGGAGGCGCAGGAGAAGGCCGCCAAGGCCGCCGCGGAAGAGGCCGGCCTGCCCGCGCCCTCCGTCAAGCGGACCATCGAGGTCCTGGACTTCGAGGTCGGCGACTCGGTCACCGTCACCGACGGCCCGTTCGCGACGCTGCAGGCGACCATCAACGAGATCAACCCGGACTCGAAGAAGGTCAAGGGTCTCGTCGAGATCTTCGGCCGCGAGACCCCGGTCGAGCTCAGCTTCGACCAGATCCAGAAGAACTGACCCGCGCTGATCCACTTCGCGTGAGTGAAGGCTTCTGAGCCACAGCTTCCGGACAGGTCAGATCGCCCCTCAAGGGCGGTCTGACCTGCTCGGTTTTTAGCCCCGCGCCGATACCCGTTATCGTGGTGCGGTATGCCTCCGTCCGGATGACCGGATGTGCGGCTGAAAACTCTCACTAGGACCCGGAGAGAGCAATGCCTCCCAAGAAGAAGAAGGTCACGGGGCTTATCAAGCTCCAGATCAAGGCCGGCGCGGCCAACCCGGCTCCGCCGGTCGGCCCCGCGCTCGGTCAGCACGGCGTCAACATCATGGAGTTCTGCAAGGCGTACAACGCCGCGACCGAGTCGCAGCGTGGCATGGTCGTGCCGGTGGAGATCACGGTCTACGACGACCGCTCCTTCACCTTCATCACCAAGACTCCGCCGGCCGCGCGCCTCATCCTGAAGAGCGCGGGCGTGGAGAAGGGCTCCGGCGAGCCGCACAAGACCAAGGTCGCGAAGCTGACGCGCGCCCAGGTCCGCGAGATCGCCGAGCTCAAGATGCCCGACCTGAACGCCAACGACATCGACGCCGCGGAGAAGATCATCTCCGGCACCGCGCGTTCGATGGGCATCACGGTCGAAGGCTGATTCAGCCACCCCCCAGCACCACCAGTGGTAGGACCAAGCGCTGGTCCGCACCACGACTCCACGCCTGAATCACAACACAGGAGCAGAAGTGAAGCGCAGCAAGACTCTCCGCGCTGCGGACGCCAAGATCGACCGGGACAAGCAGTACGCCCCGCTCGAGGCCGTCCGTATCGCCAAGGAGACCTCCGCGACCAAGTTCGACAGCACCGTCGAGGTCGCCTTCCGCCTGGGTGTCGACCCGCGCAAGGCCGACCAGATGGTGCGTGGCACCGTGAACCTCCCGCACGGCACCGGCAAGACCGCCCGGGTCCTGGTCTTCGCGACCGGTGACCGTGCTGCGGCCGCGGAAGCCGCCGGCGCCGACATCGTCGGCGACGACGAGCTGATCAACGAGATCGCCAAGGGCAACCGCCTCAACGAGTTCGACGCCGTTGTCGCCACCCCGGACCTCATGGGCAAGGTCGGCCGCCTCGGCCGCGTGCTCGGTCCCCGTGGCCTCATGCCGAACCCGAAGACCGGCACCGTCACCATGGACGTCGCGAAGGCCGTCACCGAGATCAAGGGTGGCAAGATCGAGTTCCGCGTCGACAAGCACTCGAACCTGCACTTCATCATCGGCAAGGTCTCCTTCTCCGATGAGCAGCTGGTCGAGAACTACGGCGCGGCCCTGGACGAGATCCTGCGTCTGAAGCCGTCCGCCGCGAAGGGCCGCTACATCAAGAAGGCCGCCCTGAGCACCACGATGGGCCCCGGCATCCTGCTCGACTCCAACCGCACCCGGAACCTCCTCGTCGAGGAAGACCCGGCTGCCGTTTGATCGGGCCGAGCCTGACCGGCTCTCCGTACGGCTGAGCGGGCCCCCCACCACCCTTCACGGGCGGTGGGGGGCCCGCTCTTCGTGTTCCGTGCCCCGTTCTTCGTGTTCCGTGCCACGGGGTCCACCGGCGGACGATCCCCGGAGCGGCCCCCGCACGGGCGGCTGGACGCCCTCGGTGCCGGCCGCGGGGCGAGAAGGATCCGGGGGAAGCGGGGACGGCAGCGGCACCGCCTGAGGCGATTTGCCTCGGCTGGGCCGTTTCACGTACGCTTCACGGGAAGCCAAAGACCGCTGGTCGTTGCCGTGCCCGCAAGGGTTCGGTGGCCGAAGGATCCGTTGAATGCGGACGTCCTGCGTAGGTGTTCGTGGAAAGGCTCCCGGAGCAATTCGGTTGAGCTTACGCCCCGTGCGCTTGCGCCGGGGCGTTTCGTTTTGTTCAGCCCCTTCTGAGCGGTCCTCATCACCCGGAAGGAGGCCGACGCTCTATGGCAAGGCCCGACAAGGCTGCCGCGGTAGCCGAGCTCACGGACCAGTTCCAGAGCTCGAACGCCGCCGTGCTGACCGAGTACCGGGGTCTCACCGTGGCGCAGCTCAAGACGCTGCGTCGTTCGCTCGGTGAGAACGCCCAGTACGCCGTGGTGAAGAACACGCTGACCAAGATTGCGGCCAACCAGGCCGGGATCACCGCGCTGGACGAGCACTTCGCTGGTCCGACCGCGGTCGCCTTCATCACCGGTGACCCGGTGGAGTCGGCGAAGAGCCTGCGTGACTTCGCCAAGGAGAACCCCAACCTCATCATCAAGGGCGGTGTCCTTGACGGTAAGGCGCTGACCGCCGATGAGATCAAGAAGCTTGCGGACCTCGAGTCCCGCGAGGTTCTGCTCAGCAAGCTGGCCGGCGCGTTCAAGGGCAAGCAGTCCCAGGCTGCCTCGCTCTTCCAGGCGCTGCCGTCGAAGTTCGTCCGCACTGCGGAAGCGCTTCGCGTCAAGCTCGCCGAGCAGGGCGGTGCCGAGTAATTCGGCTCGCGCATTGATCCACGCCGCCTAGTGCGTGGGTCGTAGCGGGCCGTTACGCCCGCCTCTCTATACATCCGGCACCTGCCGAATTAGTGGAAGGATCGCCCATCATGGCGAAGCTCTCTCAGGACGACCTCCTCGCCCAGTTCGAGGAGATGACCCTCATCGAGCTCTCCGAGTTCGTGAAGGCGTTCGAGGACAAGTTCGACGTCACCGCCGCCGCGGCCGTCGCCGCCGCCCCGGCCGGCCCGGGCGCCGTCGCCGAGGCCCCGGAGGAGCAGGACGAGTTCGACGTCATCCTCACCGGTGCCGGCGACAAGAAGATCCAGGTCATCAAGGTCGTGCGTGAGCTGACCTCCCTGGGCCTCAAGGAGGCCAAGGACCTCGTGGACGGCGCCCCGAAGCCCGTTCTCGAGAAGGTCGCCAAGGAGGCCGCTGACAAGGCCGCCGAGTCCCTCAAGGCCGCGGGCGCGGCTGTCGAGGTCAAGTAACACCTCTGGGGCCTCTCCGAGGCTCCTGCGAAGGGCGATCACCCGTAAGGGTGGTCGCCCTTCGGCGTACCCGCAGTGCCTGACTTGCCCTGGTCTCGTTGGGGAGTAGGGTGATCATCGTTGCCCCGCGGCAGGGTCCGAAGATGATCCGCTCGGAGCAGGGGGCCTTGACGAACGGGACGCGGCGCGCAATTCTCAGATCCGTCGCCGACTCGGGCCCGCTCGGACAGTTCGATCCGGGATCCGAGGTATGGATCGACTACGAAGAGGGCAGTACTGATACGCGCTCTGTGTACGAGGTACGAGAGCCGAAGCGTTGGACGCAGGGTTTGATTGACGACATGGGGAAGGCCTGTTGCCGGTTTCCGGAAACCTGGTCTGGACATCAGTGAGCCAAGTGGCTACACTGACCCTTTGCGCTGCCTGTTAGCTGCCCCCTGCCCGTCGCCAGGGGCATACCCACGTTTGAGCACACCTGATTGATCGTCCTGACCTGGCCCTCCGGCCGGATCGGATCACGAAGGTCTTCTGTGTCAGCTGGGACCGGTACGCGCGTAGTGAGTCCGAGCCCTCGGAAGGACCCCCTCTTGGCCGCCTCGCGCAACGCCTCGACCAATACGAACAACGGTGCCAGCACCGCCCCGCTGCGCATCTCCTTTGCAAAGATCAAGGAGCCCCTCGAGGTTCCGAACCTCCTGGCGCTGCAGACCGAGAGCTTTGACTGGCTTCTCGGCAACGCTGCCTGGAAGTCTCGCGTCGAGTCGGCGCTTGAGAGTGGACAGGACGTCCCCACCAAGTCCGGTCTGGAAGAGATCTTCGAGGAGATCTCGCCGATCGAGGACTTCTCCGGGTCGATGTCGCTGACCTTCCGCGACCACCGTTTCGAGCCGGCGAAGAACTCTGTCGACGAGTGCAAGGACCGCGACTTCACGTACGCGGCGCCGCTGTTCGTCACAGCCGAGTTCACGAACAACGAGACCGGAGAGATCAAGTCTCAGACGGTCTTCATGGGCGATTTCCCGCTCATGACCAACAAGGGCACCTTCGTCATCAACGGCACCGAGCGTGTCGTCGTGTCGCAGCTTGTCCGCTCCCCCGGTGTCTACTTCGACTCCTCCATCGACAAGACGTCCGACAAGGACATCTTCGCGGCCAAGATCATCCCGTCCCGGGGTGCCTGGCTCGAGATGGAGATCGACAAGCGCGACATGGTCGGTGTCCGCATCGACCGCAAGCGCAAGCAGTCCGTCACCGTCCTCCTGAAGGCTCTCGGCTGGACCACCGAGCAGATCCTCGAGGAGTTCGGCGAGTACGAGTCCATGCGCGCCACCCTGGAGAAGGACCACACCCAGGGTCAGGACGACGCGCTGCTCGACATCTACCGCAAGCTGCGTCCGGGCGAACCGCCGACCCGCGAGGCCGCTCAGACGCTGCTCGAGAACCTCTACTTCAACCCGAAGCGCTACGACCTCGCCAAGGTCGGCCGCTACAAGGTGAACAAGAAGCTCGGCGCCGACGAGCCGCTGGACGCCGGCGTGCTCACCACCGACGACGTCATCGCAACGATCAAGTACCTGGTCAAGCTGCACGCCGGCGAGACCGAGACGACCGGCGAGTCCGGCCGTTCGATCGTGGTCGAGACCGATGACATCGACCACTTCGGCAACCGTCGTCTGCGCAACGTCGGCGAGCTCATCCAGAACCAGGTCCGCACGGGTCTGGCTCGTATGGAGCGCGTCGTCCGCGAGCGCATGACGACTCAGGACGTCGAGGCCATCACGCCGCAGACCCTGATCAACATCCGGCCGGTCGTCGCCTCCATCAAGGAGTTCTTCGGCACCAGCCAGCTGTCGCAGTTCATGGACCAGAACAACCCGCTGTCGGGTCTGACCCACAAGCGCCGCCTGTCGGCGCTGGGCCCCGGCGGTCTGTCCCGTGAGCGGGCCGGCTTCGAGGTCCGAGACGTCCACCCGTCGCACTACGGCCGCATGTGCCCGATCGAGACCCCCGAAGGCCCGAACATCGGTCTGATCGGCTCGCTCGCGTCCTACGGCCGCGTGAACGCGTTCGGCTTCGTCGAGACCCCGTACCGCAAGGTCATCGACGGTGTCGTCACGGACGACGTGGACTACCTGACCGCCGACGAGGAAGACCGCTTCGTCATCGCCCAGGCCAACGCCGGCCTGAACGACGAGATGCGCTTCACCGAGAACCGCGTGCTGGTTCGCCGTCGTGGTGGCGAGATCGACTACATCGCCGGCGACGACGTCGACTACATGGACGTCTCCCCGCGCCAGATGGTGTCCGTCGCGACCGCGATGATCCCCTTCCTCGAGCACGACGACGCCAACCGCGCGCTCATGGGCGCGAACATGATGCGCCAGGCCGTTCCGCTGATCAAGGCGGAGGCGCCGCTCGTCGGCACCGGCATGGAGTACCGCTGTGCGGTCGACGCCGGTGACTCGATCCGTGCGGAGAAGGACGGTGTCGTCCAGGAGGTCTCGGCCGACTACGTCACCGTGGCGAACGACGACGGCACGTACACCACGTACCGCGTCGCGAAGTTCTCCCGCTCGAACCAGGGCACCTCGGTCAACCAGAAGGTCATCGTCAACGAGGGTGACCGGATCATCGAGTCCCAGGTCCTCGCCGACGGTCCCGCGACCGAAGAGGGCGAAATGGCCCTCGGCAAGAACCTGCTCGTGGCGTTCATGCCCTGGGAAGGTCACAACTACGAGGACGCGATCATCCTGTCGCAGCGCCTCGTACAGGACGACGTCCTCTCCTCGATCCACATCGAGGAGCACGAGGTCGACGCCCGTGACACCAAGCTGGGCCCCGAGGAGATCACCCGGGACATCCCGAACGTCTCCGAGGAGGTCCTCGCGGACCTCGACGAGCGCGGCATCATCCGCATCGGTGCGGACGTCGTCGCCGGCGACATCCTGGTCGGCAAGGTCACGCCCAAGGGCGAGACCGAGCTGACCCCGGAGGAGCGCCTGCTCCGCGCGATCTTCGGTGAGAAGGCCCGCGAGGTGCGCGACACCTCGCTCAAGGTCCCTCACGGTGAGATCGGCAAGGTCATCGGTGTCCGCGTCTTCGACCGCGAGGAGGGCGACGAGCTTCCCCCGGGCGTGAACCAGCTGGTCCGCGTCTACGTCGCCCAGAAGCGCAAGATCACCGACGGCGACAAGCTCGCCGGCCGCCACGGCAACAAGGGCGTCATCTCCAAGATCCTTCCGATCGAGGACATGCCCTTCCTGGAAGACGGCACGCCGGTCGACATCATCCTCAACCCGCTGGGTGTCCCGTCCCGAATGAACCCGGGACAGGTCCTGGAGATCCACCTCGGCTGGCTCGCCAGCCGCGGCTGGGACGTCTCCGGCCTGGCCGAGGACTGGGCCGAGCGTCTGAAGGCCATCGGCGCCGACAAGGTCGAGCCCGGTACCAACGTCGCCACCCCGGTGTTCGACGGCGCCCGTGAGGACGAGCTCGCCGGCCTCTTCGAGCACACCATCCCGAACCGCGACGGGGACCGCCTGGTCCTCCCGACCGGTAAGGCGCACCTGTTCGACGGCCGCTCCGGCGAGCCGTTCCCGGACCCGGTCTCCATCGGGTACATGTACATCCTCAAGCTCCACCACCTGGTCGACGACAAGCTCCACGCGCGGTCGACCGGTCCGTACTCGATGATCACGCAGCAGCCGCTGGGTGGTAAGGCACAGTTCGGTGGCCAGCGCTTCGGTGAGATGGAGGTGTGGGCGCTTGAGGCTTATGGCGCCGCTTACGCCCTCCAGGAGCTGCTGACCATCAAGTCCGACGACGTCACCGGCCGTGTGAAGGTCTACGAGGCCATCGTCAAGGGCGAGAACATCCCCGAGCCGGGCATTCCCGAGTCCTTCAAGGTGCTCATCAAGGAAATGCAGTCGCTCTGCCTCAACGTGGAGGTGCTGTCCTCGGACGGCATGTCCATCGAGATGCGCGACACCGACGAGGACGTCTTCCGCGCGGCGGAGGAGCTCGGTATCGACCTGTCCCGGCGTGAGCCGAGCAGCGTCGAAGAGGTCTGACGGGCCTGACGGGGGGCTCGCTCAAGAGCCCCCCGTCATCCCCGGGACCGTTCAGACCATGATTGAGACTCGACCCCGAAAGAGGGATTGACGCACAGTGCTCGACGTCAACTTCTTCGACGAGCTGCGGATCGGCCTTGCCACCGCGGACGACATCCGAACCTGGTCCCACGGCGAGGTCAAGAAGCCGGAGACCATCAACTACCGCACGCTCAAGCCCGAGAAGGACGGACTCTTCTGCGAGAAGATCTTCGGTCCGACCCGGGACTGGGAGTGCTACTGCGGCAAGTACAAGCGTGTCCGCTTCAAGGGCATCATCTGTGAGCGCTGTGGCGTAGAGGTCACGCGTGCCAAGGTGCGCCGCGAGCGGATGGGCCACATCGAGCTCGCCGCTCCCGTCACCCACATCTGGTACTTCAAGGGCGTCCCGTCGCGTCTGGGCTACCTGCTGGACCTCGCGCCGAAGGACCTCGAAAAGGTCATCTACTTCGCCGCGTACATGATCACGTTCGTGGACGACGAGCGCCGCACCCGCGACCTCCCGTCGCTGGAGGCGCACGTCTCCGTCGAGCGCCAGCAGATCGAGAACCGCCGCGACGCGGACCTCGAAGGCCGTGCCAAGAAGCTCGAGACCGACCTGGCCGAGCTTGAGGCCGAGGGCGCGAAGGCCGACGTACGCCGCAAGGTGCGCGAAGGTGCCGAGCGCGAGATGAAGCAGCTCCGTGACCGCGCCCAGCGCGAGATCGACCGCCTCGACGAGGTGTGGGCCCGCTTCAAGAACCTCAAGGTCCAGGACCTGGAGGGCGACGAGCTCCTGTACCGCGAGCTGCGTGACCGCTTCGGCACGTACTTCGACGGCTGCATGGGCGCCGCCGCGCTGCAGAAGCGCCTGGAGTCCTTCGACCTCGAGGAGGAGGCCGAGCGCCTCCGCGAGATCATCCGTACCGGCAAGGGCCAGAAGAAGACCCGTGCGCTCAAGCGCCTCAAGGTCGTCTCCGCGTTCCTGCAGACCAGCAACAAGCCCAAGGGCATGGTGCTGGACTGCGTGCCGGTGATCCCGCCGGACCTGCGTCCGATGGTGCAGCTGGACGGTGGCCGCTTCGCGACCTCCGACCTGAACGACCTGTACCGCCGCGTGATCAACCGCAACAACCGCCTGAAGCGCCTTCTCGACCTCGGTGCCCCCGAGATCATCGTGAACAACGAGAAGCGCATGCTCCAGGAGGCCGTGGACGCCCTCTTCGACAACGGTCGTCGTGGTCGCCCGGTGACCGGTCCCGGCAACCGTCCCCTGAAGTCCCTGAGCGACATGCTCAAGGGCAAGCAGGGCCGATTCCGCCAGAACCTCCTCGGCAAGCGCGTGGACTACTCCGCGCGTTCCGTGATCGTCGTCGGCCCGCAGCTGAAGCTGCACCAGTGCGGCCTGCCCAAGGCCATGGCGCTGGAGCTCTTCAAGCCGTTCGTGATGAAGCGCCTGGTGGACCTGAACCACGCGCAGAACATCAAGTCGGCGAAGCGCATGGTCGAGCGCGGCCGCACGGTCGTCTACGACGTGCTCGAAGAGGTCATCGCCGAGCACCCGGTCCTCCTGAACCGTGCGCCCACGCTGCACCGCCTCGGCATCCAGGCATTCGAGCCCCAGCTGGTCGAAGGCAAGGCCATCCAGATCCACCCGCTCGTCTGCACCGCGTTCAACGCGGACTTCGACGGTGACCAGATGGCCGTGCACCTCCCGCTCTCCGCGGAGGCGCAGGCCGAGGCCCGCATCCTGATGCTGTCCTCGAACAACATCCTGAAGCCCGCCGACGGCCGTCCGGTCACGATGCCGACCCAGGACATGGTCCTCGGTCTGTTCTTCCTGACCACCGACGGCGAACTCCGTGACGTCAAGGGCGAGGGCCGTGCGTTCGGCTCGTCCGCCGAGGCGACCATGGCGTTCGACAACGGCGAGCTCGCGCTCCAGTCGGCCGTCGACATCCGCTTCCCGGTGGGCACCATCCCGCCGCGGGGCTGGGCGCACCCGGTCGCCGAAGAGGGCGAGCAGGAGTTCCAGCCGGGCGACAGCTTCCGGCTGCGCACCACCCTGGGCCGCGCGCTCTTCAACGAGCTGCTGCCCGAGGACTACCCGTTCGTCGACTACTCGGTGGGCAAGAAGCAGCTCTCCGAGATCGTCAACGACCTGGCGGAGCGCTACCCCAAGGTCATCGTGGCGGCGACGCTCGACAACCTGAAGGCGGCCGGCTTCCACTGGGCGACCCGTTCGGGCGTCACCGTGGCCATCTCGGACGTCGTCGTGCCCGAGGCCAAGAAGGCCATCGTCAAGGGCTACGAGGACCTGGACGAGAAGGTCCAGAAGCAGTACGAGCGCGGTCTGATCACCAAGGACGAGCGCACGCAGGAGCTCATCGCGATCTGGACCAAGGCGACCAACGAGGTTGCCGAGGCGATGAACGCGAACTTCCCCAAGACGAACCCCATCTTCATGATGGTTGACTCGGGTGCCCGAGGAAACATGATGCAGATGCGACAGATCGCCGGTATGCGTGGTCTGGTGTCGAACGCGAAGAACGAGACCATCCCGCGTCCGATCAAGGCGTCCTTCCGTGAGGGCCTCACCGTTCTGGAGTACTTCATCTCCACGCACGGTGCCCGTAAGGGTCTGGCGGACACCGCCCTGCGTACCGCCGACTCGGGTTACCTCACCCGTCGTCTGGTGGACGTCTCGCAGGACGTGATCATCCGCGAGGAGGACTGCGGTACCGAGCGCGGCCTGAAGCTGAAGATCGCCGTTCGCGGCGAGGACGGCGCGCTGCGCAAGGCCGACGACGTCGAGACCTCGATCTACGCCCGCATGCTGGCCGAGGACGTCGTCATCGACGGCAAGGTCATCGCGCCGGCCAACGTCGACCTCGGTGACGTGCTCATCGACGCCCTGGTCGCCAACGGCGTCGAGGAGGTCAAGACCCGCTCGGTCCTGACCTGTGAGTCCGCGGTCGGCACCTGTGCCTTCTGCTACGGACGCTCGCTCGCCACCGGCAAGCTGGTCGACATCGGTGAGGCGGTCGGCATCATCGCCGCCCAGTCCATCGGTGAGCCCGGTACCCAGCTGACGATGCGTACCTTCCACACCGGTGGTGTGGCCGGTGACGACATCACGCAGGGTCTGCCGCGTGTCGTCGAGCTCTTCGAGGCCCGTACGCCGAAGGGTGTCGCCCCGATCTCCGAGGCCGCCGGCCGCGTGCGGATCGAGGAGACCGAGAAGACGAAGAAGATCGTCATCACGCCCGACGACGGAAGCGAGGAGACGCCGTTCCCGATCTCCAAGCGCGCCAAGGTCGTCGTGCACGAGGGCGACCACGTCGAGGTGGGCCAGAAGCTCACCGCGGGTGCCACCAACCCGCACGACGTGCTGCGCATCCTCGGTCAGCGTGCCGTCCAGGTCCACCTGGTCGGCGAAGTCCAGAAGGTCTACAACTCGCAGGGCGTGTCGATCCACGACAAGCACATCGAGATCATCATCCGGCAGATGCTGCGCCGCGTGACGATCATCGAGTCCGGCGACGCGGAGCTCCTGCCGGGCGAGCTGGTCGAGCGGTCGAAGTTCGAGACCGAGAACCGTCGTGTGGTCACCGAGGGCGGTCACCCCGCCTCCGGCCGTCCGCAGCTGATGGGTATCACCAAGGCCTCGCTCGCGACCGAGTCGTGGCTGTCGGCGGCGTCCTTCCAGGAGACGACCAGGGTTCTGACGGACGCGGCGATCAACGCCAAGTCCGACTCCCTGATCGGCCTCAAGGAGAACGTCATCATCGGTAAGCTCATCCCGGCCGGTACGGGCCTCGCCCGCTACCGCAACATCCGGGTGGAGCCCACCGAGGAGGCCAAGGCCGCGATGTACTCGGCCGTCGGCTACGACGACATCGACTACTCGCCCTTCGGCACCGGCTCCGGCCAGGCCGTCCCGCTGGAGGACTACGACTACGGCCCGTACAACGGCTGAGAGTCCGTCGGCGCGTAAGGCGTGAGAGGAAGCCCCCCGTACTCCGTGAGGAGTGCGGGGGGCTTCTTCGTGCCCGGGAGCGGGGGACCGGTGCCCCGCTCCCGGGCACGGCGCCCCGCCGGGGCTCAGGCGCGGTGGCGGCGGCGGGAGGCGACCGCGGCCGAGACGAGGGCCAGGAGGGCGAGGGCGGCGCCGGCCAGGCCCGGGGCCAGGCCCCGCGGGGTGAACGTGCAGGACACCTCGTCGGCGCCGGCGGGGAGGTCCACCGCGAGCAGACCGTGGAAGGGCTTCAGGGGGGCCGAGCAGCGCCAGCCGGGTACGGCCGTGGTGGCGATGACGGCCGTACCGCGGGCGCCCCGGGGGAGGGCCGCCTCCAGGGTGTGCCCGGCGGCCTCGACGCGGGTGGCGCCGGTGGCGGTCAGCGCGGCCACGGCCCCGTCGAGCGCCCGGCGGTCCAGGCAGCCGATGGGGTGGGCGCCGGCCGAGGCCCCCCGGGTGCGGGTCCGCACGGTGGCGTCGACGCGGCCCGAGGCGGGGACCCGGCCGAGCGGGACGACGCCCGTCGCCCGGTACTTCAGGGGCTGCTCGGAACCGCCGGCGGCGAGGGTGCCGTAGAGCGCGGGGGAGTACCAGTAGACCTCGGAGCCGGGGGTGCAGCGGGCGGCGTAGGTCTGCACGGCGGCGTTGCCGCCGCGGGTGGGGCTGGGGACCTCGTAGACCGTGGCGCCGAGGACGGCCTCCTGGCGGGCGTAGACGCTGCCCGCGGGGTGGGGCGAGACGTAACGGGCCGGCCGTACGGTGACCAGGGGCGGGGCCGGGAAGGTCCGGGCCGTCCAGGTGCCGGGGGTGCTGCCCGGGCCGACCCGGGCGCCGATCGAGAAGATGGCGTCGAGCACGGGGTTGTCGGCGCCGAAGAAGGTGCGGCCGTCGTTCTTGTAGCCGTAGCCGAGGGGTTCCAGGGCCCGGAAGGTGGCCTCGGGGAGGTAGCTGCTGTAGTACTGCGGCCCTTCGGCGCGCAGGGCGAGGGCGTCGTTGTACGAGGTCTGCGGCGCGCCGGAGTCGGTCCGGTGGGCGGGCCAGCCCTCCGCGTCCCGGACGGCGGCGAAGTGCCGCTCGGCCGACCGGCCCGAGGTGGCGGCCGGCTTCGCCCAGCGTTCGCGGGCGCGGCGGGCGTCGGCGCCCGCCGCGGCGAGCGTGGACTCGGCGAGGACGACGCCGGCCATCAGGACGGCGGCCGCGGGGATCAGGAACCGGTGCTTCTCGCCGAGCCGCAGCAGGACCAGGGCCAGCAGGGAGAGGGAGCCGCCGCCCACGACGGCGGCCCAGGTCCGGCCGCCGAAGTCGGGGGTGTGGCGGAGCGCGAACGCGGCCCCCACCAGCAGCGCGGCGGAGAGGGCCAGGTGGAGCGGGCGCGGGCGGTGGGCCAGCGCCAGCCAGGCGAGGACGACGGTCAGGCCGCTGAAGACGAAGGTCTCGCGGTACGGGTTGCCGTTCGGCACCGCCAGCCCGTGCCACACGTACTGGGTGGGCGGGAACTGGAAGGAGGCGGCCACCAGCAGCGCCGCCGCCGCCCACACCAGGCGGGTCCGGCCGCGGATCCCGGTGTTGAGGACGAAGGAGCCGGCGAGGACCAGGCCGAGGGAGGCGACGTAGAGCCGGGGGCTGCCGCCCCAGAGGTGGGTGGCCGGGAGCATGCCGGTGAGGAAGACGTCGATGCCGACCGGGTCGAAGGCGGCGGCCCGGGTGGGCTGGGCCGCACCGCTGGACAGGAACGACGGCAGGAGGAGGGGGAGGGTGAGCAGGATCCCGGTGACGGCGGCCGTCGCGGCCCGCCCCACGGCGCGCAGCCGCTGCGCGCCGGTCAGGTCGAGGGTGATCAGGCGGACGGCGAGCAGGACGCAGGCGGCCATCGTGGCCATCATCGCGGTGTAGAAGTTGCCGTACCAGGCGAGGGCGACGAGCAGGGCCGCGGCGGGCCGGCGGCGCCCCTCCAGGCACCATTCCACGGCGATGCCGAGCAGCGGGAGCGC
This sequence comes from Streptomyces sp. NPDC002044, assembly GCF_040296725.1. NCBI lineage: Bacteria > Bacillati > Actinomycetota > Actinomycetes > Kitasatosporales > Streptomycetaceae > Streptomyces > Streptomyces sp. NPDC002044. Next base: position 5,613 of record NZ_JBEOXU010000067.1, on the reverse strand, counting down.
GACCAGGCCCCACAGCCACATGGGGATGTACGAGGCGTCGCTGAGCGCCCAGCCGCACAGCCCGTAGCAGGCGCCGAGGACGCCGCGCTGCCACCCCGGGCCGGGGTGCAGCCTGCCGAGGTAGACGGTCATCAGCGCGGCCGCGGTGCCCGTCGTGACCGGGGTGAGCGCGAAGACGGCCAGGTCGACGTGGTCGCGCGGGACGAGGACGGCCAGCCACGAGAACGGGTTGCCGAGGTAGGTGTGGTAGTCGGAAAGGAACTGCTGGCCGAAGCCGCCGCGCCAGGTGAACAGCACGTCGCCGGCGGCCTGCCCGTGGACCAGGTCCCACAGCGCCCGGTGGAAGGGGACGTACTGGTTGGCCTGGTCGTTGACGGCCCGGCCGGTTCCCCCGAAAGGGTGGGTGCCGCGGGCGGCCCAGGCGGCGCAGACCGCCCCGGAGGTGAGGAGGAAGGCGAGCAGCGGACCGTACGGACGGCGCCGCCGGGCGGGGGGCCGGGAGGCCGGAGCCGGGCGGAACGGGGCGTCCTCGACGCTGGTCGGCTCCTGTGTCGCGGTCCCCAAGGTCCTGCTCCCTGCTGGTCGGCGCGCGCGCTCTGCGCGAGGGCAGTGCGCAGCTTAGGGCGCCGCCTGGTCCGTGCCGGTCCGTGCCGGTCCGTGCCGGTCCGTGCCGGTCTGCGTCGCGGGAATGGCGCGGGGAGGGGACGGGCCGGCCGGGTGCGGGGCCCACGGGCCCGCGGCGGCCGTGCGGGGGCGGGGGAGGGGCGATCCGCAGCGGGGCCGCAGGTGGGCGGGCCCCCGCGCGGAACGGGGGTGATCCACCGCGCCCGGTCGCGGCGGCCGGAGCGCTCCCGCTTGCGCCCGGTGTGTTTTCGTGCTGGGCATTTGTTTTGACCTACCTCTGTGAGGTAGGTACGCTCTGACCTTGTGCCTGGGGTGTGCCTAGGCTCCTGTGCGTGTCCATCAACCGCATGTGAGCCGCATCGGCCACCGCGATCCAAGCGTTTCCGTGTCCGCACGGAGGTCCGCCGGATCCGACACACCCGACCGCGTGGGTCGGCAAATGTTCCAGGTTAGCTTCACTACACGGCACACAGAAACCGGAGAAGTAGTGCCTACGATCCAGCAGCTGGTCCGGAAGGGCCGGCAGGACAAGGTCGAGAAGACAAAGACCCCCGCGCTTGAGGCTTCGCCCCAGCGTCGCGGCGTCTGCACGCGAGTGTTCACGACCACCCCGAAGAAGCCGAACTCGGCGCTCCGTAAGGTCGCGCGTGTGCGTCTGACCTCCGGCATCGAGGTCACGGCCTACATTCCGGGTGAGGGACACAACCTGCAGGAGCACTCGATCGTGCTCGTGCGTGGTGGCCGTGTGAAGGACCTGCCGGGTGTTCGTTACAAGATCATCCGCGGTGCGCTTGACACCCAGGCTGTCAAGAACCGCAAGCAGGCCCGCAGCCGCTACGGCGCCAAGAAGGAGAAGTAGAAATGCCTCGTAAGGGCCCCGCCCCGAAGCGCCCGGTCATCATCGACCCGGTCTACGCATCTCCTCTGGTGACGTCGCTCATCAACAAGATCCTCATGAACGGCAAGCGCTCCACCGCCGAGCGCATCGTTTACGGCGCCATGGAAGGCCTCCGCGAGAAGACCGGTGCTGACCCGGTCATCACGCTGAAGCGCGCGCTCGAGAACGTCAAGCCGTCCCTCGAGGTCAAGTCCCGCCGTGTCGGTGGCGCCACCTACCAGGTGCCGATCGAGGTCAAGCCCGGTCGCGCGGCGACCCTCTCGCTGCGCTGGATCGTGGGCTACTCCCGCGCCCGTCGCGAGAAGACCATGACCGAGCGCCTCATGAACGAGCTCCTCGACGCCTCGAACGGCCTCGGTGCGGCCGTCAAGAAGCGTGAGGACACGCACAAGATGGCCGAGTCCAACAAGGCCTTCGCGCACTACCGCTGGTAGTCCCACCCCACATCGAGACCGAGAGAAGACCGAAGCCTTATGGCTACCACTTCGCTTGACCTGGCCAAGGTCCGCAACATCGGGATCATGGCCCACATCGACGCGGGCAAGACGACCACCACCGAGCGCATCCTGTTCTACACCGGTGTGTCGTACAAGATCGGTGAGGTCCACGACGGCGCCGCCACGATGGACTGGATGGAGCAGGAGCAGGAGCGTGGTATCACCATCACGTCTGCCGCGACGACCTGCCACTGGCCTCTTGACGAGGTCGACCACACCATCAACATCATCGACACCCCGGGTCACGTCGACTTCACCGTCGAGGTGGAGCGTTCGCTCCGCGTCCTCGACGGCGCCGTCACCGTGTTCGACGGTGTCGCCGGTGTGGAGCCGCAGTCCGAGACGGTCTGGCGTCAGGCAGACCGCTACGGCGTTCCGCGTATCTGCTTCGTCAACAAGCTGGACCGCACCGGCGCCGAGTTCCACCGCTGCGTCGAGATGATCGAGTCGCGCCTCGGCGCGATTCCGATCGTCATGCAGCTCCCCATCGGTGCCGAGATGGACTTCCAGGGCGTTGTCGACCTGGTCACCATGAAGGCGTTCGTCTGGTCCGCCGAGGCGACCAAGGGCGAGATGTACGACATCGTCGACATCCCGGCCACGCACACCGAGGCCGCCGAGGAATGGCGCGCCAAGCTCATCGAGCAGGTGTCCGAGAACGACGACGAGCTCATGGAGCTGTTCCTGGAGGGCACCGAGCCCTCCGTCGAGCAGCTGCACGCCGCCGTCCGCCGCATCATCATCGGCTCGGGCAAGGGCGACGGCGCCACGATCACCGCGGTGTTCTGTGGCACGGCGTTCAAGAACAAGGGCGTTCAGCCCCTGCTCGACGCCGTCATCCGTTACCTCCCGTCGCCGCTGGACATCGAGGCCATCGAAGGCCACGACGTCCGCGACGCCGAGGTGGTCGTGAAGCGCAAGCCTTCGGACGACGAGCCGCTCTCGGCTCTGGCGTTCAAGATCATGCGCGACCCGCACCTCGGCAAGCTCACCTTCGTCCGGGTTTACTCGGGCCGCCTGGAGGCCGGCACCGCGGTGCTGAACTCCGTCAAGGGCAAGAAGGAGCGCATCGGCAAGATCTACCGCATGCACGCGAACAAGCGTGAGGAGATCGCCGCGGTCGGCGCCGGTGACATCGTCGCCGTCATGGGCCTGAAGCAGACCACCACCGGTGAGACGCTGTGTGACGACAAGGCACCCGTGATCCTGGAGTCCATGGACTTCCCGGCTCCGGTCATCCAGGTCGCCATCGAGCCCAAGTCCAAGGGTGACCAGGAGAAGCTGGGTGTCGCCATCCAGAGTCTCGCGGAGGAGGACCCCTCCTTCCACGTTCACTCGGACGAGGAGACCGGCCAGACCATTCTCGGCGGTATGGGCGAGCTGCACCTCGAGGTGCTGGTCGACCGTATGAAGCGCGAGTTCAAGGTCGAGGCCAACGTCGGCAAGCCGCAGGTCGCGTACCGTGAGACGATCCGCAAGACCGTCGAGCGTCACGACTACACCCACAAGAAGCAGACCGGTGGTACCGGTCAGTTCGCCAAGGTGCAGATCGCGATCGAGCCCATCCTCGAGGCCGACGGCCCGGCGTACGAGTTCGTGAACAAGGTCACCGGTGGCCGCATCCCGAGGGAGTACATCCCCTCGGTCGACGCGGGTGCGCAGGAAGCCATGCAGTTCGGCATCCTCGCCGGCTACGAGATGACGGGCGTCCGCGTCATTCTTCTCGACGGTGGCTACCACGAGGTCGACTCCTCGGAGCTCGCCTTCAAGATCGCCGGTTCGCAGGCCTTCAAGGAAGCCGCGCGCAAGGCGTCTCCCGTACTCCTCGAGCCGATGATGTCCGTTGAGGTCACCACGCCCGAAGAGTCCATGGGCGATGTCATCGGTGACATCAACTCCCGCCGTGGCCAGATCCAGGCCATGGAGGAGCGTCACGGCGCGCGTCTCGTGAAGGGCCTCGTGCCGCTTTCGGAGATGTTCGGCTACGTCGGAGACCTCCGCAGCAAGACCTCGGGTCGCGCCAGCTACTCGATGCAGTTCGACTCCTACGCCGAGGTTCCCCGGAACGTCGCTGAGGAGATCATCGCGAAGGCCAAGGGCGAGTAACTCTTCCGAGTACACGCTTTAGGCTTGTCACCGGAGCCTCTGGGGCAACAGGAGCAACCCTCCCGTTGCCCCCGGGGAACCGGCTATCCAGCAAAGATCACCTGGCGCCGATGAGCAAGGCGTACAGAACCACTCTCCAGGAGGACCCCGTGGCGAAGGCGAAGTTCGAGCGGACTAAGCCGCACGTCAACATCGGCACCATCGGTCACATTGACCACGGTAAGACGACCCTTACGGCCGCCATTACCAAGGTGCTGCACGACGCGTACCCGGACCTGAACGAGGCCTCGGCCTTCGACCAGATCGACAAGGCTCCCGAGGAGCGCCAGCGCGGTATCACCATCTCGATCGCGCACGTCGAGTACCAGACCGAGGCGCGTCACTACGCCCACGTCGACTGCCCGGGTCACGCTGACTACATCAAGAACATGATCACCGGTGCCGCGCAGATGGACGGTGCCATCCTCGTGGTCGCCGCCACCGACGGCCCGATGCCGCAGACCAAGGAGCACGTGCTCCTGGCCCGCCAGGTCGGCGTCCCCTACATCGTCGTCGCCCTGAACAAGGCCGACATGGTGGACGACGAGGAGATCCTGGAGCTCGTCGAGCTCGAGGTCCGCGAGCTGCTCTCCGAGTACGACTTCCCGGGCGACGACCTGCCGGTCGTCCGCGTCTCCGCGCTGAAGGCGCTCGAGGGCGACAAGGAGTGGGGCGAGAAGCTTCTCGGCCTCATGGCCGCCGTCGACGAGGCGATCCCGACCCCGCCGCGTGACACCGAGAAGCCGTTCCTCATGCCCGTCGAGGACGTCTTCACGATCACCGGTCGCGGTACGGTCGTCACCGGCCGCATCGAGCGTGGTGTCCTGAAGGTCAACGAGACCGTCGACATCATCGGCATCAAGGAAGAGAAGACCACCACCACGGTCACCGGCATCGAGATGTTCCGCAAGCTGCTCGACGAGGGCCAGGCGGGCGAGAACGTCGGTCTGCTCCTCCGTGGCATCAAGCGCGAGGACGTCGAGCGCGGCCAGGTCATCATCAAGCCGGGCTCGGTCACCCCGCACAAGGAGTTCGAGGCTCAGGCCTACATCCTGTCGAAGGACGAGGGTGGCCGTCACACCCCCTTCTTCAACAACTACCGTCCGCAGTTCTACTTCCGTACCACGGACGTCACGGGTGTCGTCACCCTGCCGGCCGGCACGGAGATGGTCATGCCGGGCGACAACACCGAAATGACGGTCGCGCTGATCCAGCCGGTCGCCATGGAGGAGGGCCTGAAGTTCGCCATCCGTGAGGGTGGTCGTACCGTGGGCGCCGGCCAGGTCACCAAGATCACGGCCTAGTCCGTGCTCTGACCTGGTAGCCCGTTCACCGGGCACCGAGTCGCACTGAACCCACCGGGACCGGCTCGGACGCCTGCGCACCGGCGGTGCGGACCTCCGCGGCCGCCTTCTTCATCCGGCTGCGCACCACCAGCGTCACGGCGAG
>NZ_JBEOXU010000066.1:0-34665 GCF_040296725.1 Streptomyces sp. NPDC002044 | reverse complement strand
GCGCGCCCCGCGGGCGGGGCCGGGGGCCGCCCCCCCGCCCCCGCCCACGGGGGGCCCCCCCCCCCGCGCGGGGGTGCGGCCCTCCTGTCGTCGTGCGCGCGCGTGCGTGCGTACGGGCGGATCGGTACCGGGGTCAGACCACCCGGAGCGACTCGGTGAACGCCTTGCAGGCCGCGTAGTCCGGCAGCAGCCCGGTCGCGATGGCGTCGGCCAGCGAGGGGGCGGCCTCGTCGCGGGCGGACAGCTGCGGGACCTCGGCCGGCCACTCGATGCCCAGATCGGGGTCGAGGGGGTGCACCGCGTGCTCACCGGTCGGGTTGTACGGCTCCGAGCAGAGGTACGAGAGCGTGGCGTCGTCGCTGAGCGCGCAGAACCCGTGGCCCAGGCCCTCGGAGATGTAGACGGCGCGGCGGTCGGTGTCGTCCAGCCGTACGCCTTCCCACTGCCCGAAGGTGGGGGAGCCGACCCGCAGGTCGACGATGACGTCGAGCACGGCGCCGCGCACGCAGCTCACGTACTTGGCCTGGCCGGGCGGCACGTCGGCGAAGTGGATGCCGCGGACCACGTCGCGGGAGGAGACCGAGAGGTTGCCCTGCGCCAGGTTCAGCGGGTGTCCGACGACCGCGGACAGCTTGTCGAAGCGGTACCACTCGGTGAACAGTCCGCGCGGGTCTCCGTGCAGCTGCGGGGTGATCTCGAAGGCGCCCTCGATGGACAGCTCGCGGAACTTCATCGCGCGGCCTCCTCGTCGAGCAGGGTCAGCAGGTAGTCGCCGTAACCGCTCTTCGTCAGCGGCTCGGCGAGCGCGCGCAGCTGCGCGGAGTCGATCAGGCCGGCCCGCCAGGCCGCCTCCTCGATGCAGCCGATCTTGAAGCCCTGACGCTCCTCGATCACGCGGACGAACTCCGACGCCTGCACCATCGAGACGAAGGTGCCGGTGTCCAGCCAGGCGGTACCACGGTCGAGGATCGTGACGTTCAGCTCGCCGGCCTGGAGGTACGCGTCATTGACCGCGGTGATCTCCAGCTCGCCGCGCGCGCTGGGCTTGAGCCCGCGGGCTATCTCGACGACGCGGTTGTCGTAGAAGTACAGACCCGGCACGGCGTAGCGGGACTTGGGCTTCTCCGGCTTCTCCTCGATGGAGATGGCCTGTCCCTTGTCGTCGAACTCGACCACGCCGTACGCGGTCGGATCGGCCACCGGGTACGCGAACACCCGGCCGCCCTGCGAGCCGGTGTGCTGGGCGAGCCGGGTGCCGAGGCCGCTGCCGTGGAAGATGTTGTCGCCGAGGATCAGCGCGACCGAGTCGTCGCCGATGAAGTCCGCGCCGAGGACGAACGCCTGGGCGATGCCCTCCGGGCGTTCCTGGACGGCGTACTCCAGCCGCAGGCCGAACTGGGAACCGTCGCCGAGCAGCCGCTCGAACTGGGTGCGGTCCTCCGGGGTGGTGATGATCAGGATCTCGTTGATGCCCGCCATCACCAGGGTGGAGAGGGGGTAATAGATCATCGGCTTGTCGAATACGGGCAGCAACTGCTTCGAGACTGCCCGGGTCAGCGGCCAGAGCCGCGATCCGGTCCCACCGGCCAAAAGGATTCCACGCATGGGGAGAAGCCTATGCGAGAGCGCGTGCGACAGCGGAGCCACGTGCCTGTGACGTTCGGCAGGCGGCTAGACTCTTCGTATTATGCGCATCCTTGTGACCGGCGGCGCCGGCTTCATCGGTTCAGAGTTCGTCCGGCAGCAGCTCGGCGCAGATGCGTCCGCGCGGATCACGGTCTTCGACAAGCTGACCTATTCCGGCGTCGAAGCCAACCTGGCGCCCGTAGCCGACCACCCCGGATACACGTTCGTCAAGGGTGACATCTGTGACCCCGAGGCCGTGGACCAGGTGATGCCCGGTCACGACGTGATCGTGCACTTCGCCGCCGAGTCGCACGTGGACCGCTCCATCGCGGGTGCGGGCCCCTTCGTGCTGACCAACGTCGTCGGCACCCAGGTCCTGCTGGACGCCGCACGCAAGCACGGCGTCGGCCGCTTCGTCCACATCTCCACCGACGAGGTCTACGGCTCGATCAGCGAGGGCTCCTGGACCGAGGAGTGGCCGCTGGTGCCGAACTCCCCGTACTCCGCCTCGAAGGCGTCCTCCGACCTGCTGGCGCTGGCCTACCACCGCACCCACGGCATGGACGTGGTGGTCACGCGCTGCTCCAACAACTACGGGCACTACCAGTTCCCGGAGAAGGTCATCCCGCTGTTCGTCTCGAACCTGATGGACGGCCGCAAGGTCCCGCTGTACGGCAACGGCGGCAACGTCCGCGACTGGCTGCACGTCTCCGACCACTGCCGCGGCATCGACCTGGCGATGCGCAAGGGCCGCGCCGGCGAGGTCTACAACATCGGCGGCGGCACCGAACTGACCAACAAGGAGCTCACCGGCGTCCTGCTGGAGGCGGCGGGCCTCGGCTGGGACATGGTGGAGCCGGTCGAGGACCGCAAGGGCCACGACCTGCGCTACTCGATCGACATCAGCAAGATCGGCGAGGAGCTCGGCTACGCCCCGCAGGTCACCTTCGAGGACGGCATCAAGGCCACCATCGACTGGTACCGCGAGAACCGCGCCTGGTGGGAGCCGCTGAAGGCGAAGGCGGCGCTGCAGAAGTGACCGCGAACTCCGGTACCCCCCGCTGGCTGGTGACCGGCTCCGCCGGGATGCTGGGCCAGGACGTCCTGTCCGCGCTGAAGGACGCCGGTGCCGAAGCCGTGGGCCTGCGCCGCGCCGACCTGGACATCACCGACCCGGCGGCCGTCCGCGCCGCCGTCGAGGGTGCCGCCGTCGTCGTCAACTGCGCCGCCTGGACCGACGTGGACGGCGCCGAGACGGCCGAGGAGGCCGCCACCGCCGTCAACGGCACCGGCGTGCGCGTCCTGGCCGGGGCCTGCGCCGCCGCGGGCGCGCGCCTGATCCAGGTCTCCACCGACTACGTCCTGCCCGGGGACGCGGAACTGCCGTACGCGGAGTCCGCCCCCACCGGCCCGGTCAACGCCTACGGGCGCGGCAAGCTGGCCGGCGAGCAGGCCGTCGCCGAACTCCTGCCGCACGACGGCTACGTGGTCCGTACGGCCTGGCTGTACGGGGAGCACGGCCCGAACTTCGTCGCCACCATGCTGAAGCTGGCCGCCCAGCGGGACACCCTGGACGTCGTCGACGACCAGCACGGGCAGCCCACCTGGACCCGCGCGCTGGCCGCCCGCCTCGTCGAACTCGGCACGGCCGCGCTCGACGGCCGTGCCCCGGCCGGCGTCTACCACGGCACCGCGAGCGGCCGCACCACCTGGTGCGGGCTGGCCCGCGAGACCTACCGGCTGAGCGGTCTCGACCCCGAGCGCATCCGGCCGACCACCTCCGGGGCCTTCGTACGCCCCGCCGCCCGGCCGGCGTTCAGCGTGCTCGCGCACGACCGCTGGGCCGAAGCGGGCCTGGCTCCGCTCGCCGACTGGCGCGAGCAGCTCGCCGACGCGCTGCGCACCCCCGTCTTCACCGCACTGGCAGGCCCGGCCCGGGACGGCAGTTCGGGATGAAGGCCCTGCTCCACAAGCTGACCGCCGCGCTGCCGCCGGGCACCGCGGCGGTGGCGGGCGGCACCGTCGTGCTCGGCGCCGCCTCCTACGTCCACCTGGGCGTGGCCGGGCACAGCCTGTCCGAGGACGCCATGGCGAACGTCTCGGTGCTGTGGACGATCGTGATGTCCGTCGGCATCGGCCTGTTCTTCCCCATCGAGCAGGAGCTCACCCGGATCGTCTCGGCCCGCGTGGTGCAGGGCAAGGGCGCGGGCCCCGTCCTGCGCCGGGCCGCCTGGCTGACCGCGGCGGTCCTCGGCGTCACCCTGCTCGTGCTCGGCCTCGCCGCGGCCCCGATCGCCGACCTGCTGTTCGGCGGCGACCGCGAACTGGTGGCGGCCCTCGGCGGAGCCTTCACCGGCATGGCCGCCTGCTACCTGACCCGGGGTCTGCTGGCCGGCCTCGGCCGCTTCCCGGCGTACGGCACCCAACTCGCCGTCGACGGCGGCCTGCGCATCGCGCTCGCCTTCGGCTGCGCGCTGCTGGGCCTGCACTCGGCGCTCGCCTTCAGCCTCGTCCTGGCGGTCGCCCCCGTCGTCGCGACGCTGGTCACCCTGCCCGCGCTGCTGCGCGCCACCGGCCCCGGCGAGCAGATCGCCTGGCGGGAGCTGTGCGGCGGACTCGGCCTGCTGGTCTGCGCGACCCTGCTGTCCCAGGTGGTCGTCAACGCCGCCGTGATGAGCACCAAGCTGCTGGCTCCCGCCGACAGCGTGCTGATCGGCGCCCTGCTGAACGCGCTGGTCCTGGCCCGCGTACCGCTCTTCGTCTTCGGCTCGCTCCAGGCCTCCCTGCTGAACGGGCTCAGCGCCGCCTTCACCGCCGGCGACCGGGCCGCCTTCTGGGCGATGCTCCGCCGGATCGGCAAGGTCGTGGGACTGCTCGGGCTGGTCGGCGGGGTGCCCGCGACCGTGCTCGGCCCGTGGCTGATCGAGGTCCTGTTCGACGCCAAACCGCGGCTGGGCTGCTTCGAGTTCTTCCTGATGTCCGCCGGCACCGTCGCGTACATGCTCGCGATGGTGCTCGGCCAGGCGCTGATGGTGTTCAAGCGGCACAATCTGCAACTGCTGTGCTGGGCCGGCGGTACCGCGGTGCTGCTGGCCGTCACGTTCGTACCCGGAGACGTGGCGATGCGCGTGATCGTCGCGTACGCGCTCGGCTCCGTCGCCACCGTGCTCGGTATGCTTGCCGCGCTGAGGCTGAACTTTCCGGGAGCGGCTTCCGCCGCCGCGGAAGGGCCTGGGCACACGGGCGCCGCCAGCCGGCTGGGTGCTGGTGCGGCCGGAAAATGACCATGCCGGCCCCTGACGCCACCTTGATCACCGAGCACTCGTATGTGCCACATTCCGTTGGAGCTACCGTGTCCCGATACGACGATGTCTGGCTGGTCATTCCGGCCTATAACGAGGGCCAGGTGATCGCCGACGTGGTCGAGGGGGCCCGCAAGACGTTCCCCAACATCGTCGTCGTCGATGACGGAAGCACGGACGACTCGGCGGAGCACATAGCCTCCACCGGCGCCCACTTGGTCCGCCACCCGGTCAACCTCGGTCAGGGCGCGGCCCTGCAGACCGGTCTCACGTACGCCCTCGCACAGCCCGGCGCCCGCTACTTCGCGACCTTCGACGCCGACGGCCAGCACCAGACGAAGGACGTCGAGACGATGGTCGGCGTCCTGCGCGCCGACGAGGCGGACGTCGTCCTCGGCTCGCGGTTCATCGAGCAGAACGGCCAGGTGCCGTGGATCAAGCAGGTCGTGCTGCGCACCGCGGCCGCCGTGAGCCCGACCGCCCGGAAGCTGAAGCTCACCGACGCGCACAACGGCCTGCGCGTCCTGGGCCGCGCGGCCGCGGCGCAGCTCAGCATCACCATGAACGGCATGGCCCACGCGTCCGAGATCGTCGGTTTCCTGGCCGGATCCGGGCTGCGGGTCACCGAGGTGCCGGTGGACATCCTCTACACCGACTACTCGCGCGCCAAGGGTCAGTCCCTGATCAACGGCGTCAACATCATCTTTGACATTTCCCTGCGGGAGCGTGGACGTCGATGAAGTACTTCTGGATCCAGCTGCTGCTGATCCTGGGCTCCGTGTCCATGGCACTGATGTTCATACGGACGTGGAGCCAGGCGAAGAACCGCGCCTGGAAGCGCATCGCGTTCTCGGTGTTCGTCGTCGTCAACGTGTACGCGGTGCTGCGCCCGACGGACGTCACCTGGCTCGCCCAGCAGCTCGGCGTCGGCCGGGGCACCGACCTCGTGCTGTACGTGATGGTGATGGCGATGGGGTTCCTGACCCTCAACACCTTCCTGCGCTTCCGCTCCCTGGAGAAGAAGATCACGGACCTGGCGCGGACCGTGGCCATCAGCGAGGGCCTCCGGCACAACGACGCCCGCCTCGGCCAGGACGCCGCCAAGGTGCCGGCGCCGGCCTCGGCGCCGTCCGTGGCCGTGGCCGACCCGGAGCCGGGCCCGGCCGCCGCCTCCGGCTCGGCCTCCGGCACGGTCTCCGACTCCGACTCCGACTCCGTGAAGGCCTGACGCTCCATGGTGACGTTCGACTTCATGCTCCCCTACTACGGGGACGTGCGGCTGATGCAGGACGCCGTCCGCAGCGTCCTGGCCCAGACCGACCGGGAGTTCCGGCTCGTCGTCATCGACGACGGCCGCGAGGCGCAGGTGCCCGGCTGGTTCGAGGGGCTCGGCGACGACCGGGTGCACTACACCCGCAACGCGCACAACCTCGGCATCACCAAGAACTTCCAGAAGTGCGTCGAGCTCTCCGAGGCCGACTACGTCGTCATCATGGGCTGTGACGACCTGCTGCACCCGGACTACCTGAAGACCGTGCGCGGCCTCGCCGAGGCCACCCCGGGCGTCGGCATGGTCCAGCCCGGCGTCGAGGTCATCGACGGCGCCGGCCGGGTCACCCAGGGCCTGGCGGACAACACCAAGAAGCGGCTCTACCAGCCGCAGGTCAAGGGCACCCGCCTGATGGCCGGCGAGGAGCTGGCGGCCAGCGTGCTGCGCGGAAACTGGCTCTACTTCCCGTCGATCGCCTGGCGCGGCGAGGCGCTGCGCAAGGTGAGCTTCCGCGACGACTACTCGGTGATCCAGGACCTGGCGCTCGTCGTCGACCTCCTGGAGGCCGGTGAGCGCATGGTCGTCGACAACTCGGCCACCGTCTTCCAGTACCGGCGCCACGCCGTCAGCGAGTCGTCGGTCCAGGCGTTCTCCGGGACCCGGTTCACCGAGGCCGCCCGCTACTTCCACGCGGTGGCCGAGCGGATGGACGCGCGCGGCTGGCCCAAGGCGGCCCGCGCGGCGCGCTTCCACAGCGCGTCCCGCCTGCACGCGCTCACCATGCTGCCCGGCGCCCTGCGCCGCCGGCACAGCGAGGGCGTACGCGCCCTGGCCCGGCACGCCTTCACCTCGGGCCAGAGCTGAACGACCGCGCGCAGGACGACGCGGGGAAACGACAACGGCCCGCCTCCGGTTCATCATCCGGAGGCGGGCCGTCCTCATGTCCGGGCGGCGCTCACTTCGGGGTGACCGACAGGGCCGGCGGCGGCGTCAGCCGCTCGAAGGGCTTCTGCACCGCCGGCGGGCGGTACGGGCCGCGCAGCGGCGGTACGTACGGCGAGCACTCGCCCTTGACCGCGTAGCGGGGGCACCGGCCGTCCGCCTGGCGGATGTTGTGCGAGAACCAGGCGAACTGCCCGGTGGAGTTCAGCGCGGGGTCCTGCGGCATGTACGCGTTGACCGTCGCCGAGCCCGCCAGGCCGAAGAGCAGCCCGAGCGCGCAGAGCGCGCCGACGACGCCGGCCCGGGGCCGCCGCGAGGCGGCGGTCCGACGCGCTCCGCCCCGCAGCGCCGCCTCGTGCAGGCGCAGCCAGACCCGGACCCGCTTGCCGGCGTAGTACAGCGCCAGTCCGGTCAGGGCGATCAGGCAGTACATCAGCTGGTGGCTGGTGCGCGGGTAGAGCTGGACGGCCTGGTCGCGCTCCATGTGCGCGGCGTACCAGTAGCGCAGCAGGAACGCGCTCGCGGTGCAGGCGGCGAGGGTGAGCACCATGGGCTGGCGCAGGCCGAGGGTGAGGGCCACGCCCAGACCGGCGACCAGGACGAGGGTGAACAGCCCGACACCGGCGAGTTCGCCGGGCGGCGGCCAGCCGAGGCTGCGCAGCGGGCCCGGGGCCCCGGAGGTCCACATGGTGAAGTAGGCGGGGTCGATCCAGGTGTCGAAGTAGAAGTACGCGTCCTTCGTCGTGCTGCCCGAGCCGAGCAGGCGTGCGAGGTACGGGCCGGCCAGCGCGAGGAAGACGACCAGGGCGGACGCCAGCGGCAGCAGCCCGTCCAGCAGCCCGCGGATCCCGCCCGACCGGGCGAGGCCCACGAGCACCATCGCGAACAGCACGACCACGCCGACCGAGGACCAGAGGAACCAGCCCGAGTACAGCAGGAACAGCGCGGCCAGCAGCAGGCCGAGCCCGGCCCCCGCCGCGGCCGACCGCCTCCTGCCCAGCTCGGTGGAGTGCAGCACCACGTCGCACATCTTGGCGAAGACCGGGATCACCACGGCGAGGACGAGCGCGGAGTACGGCTTGTACGGGTCGATCACCGGCAGTGTCGCGGTCACCCCGATGCCGAGCGCCCACAGCGGGGGCAGCAGCATCCGCCAGGCCATGTACACGGCCGGCCCGGAGAGGGCGAGGAAGCCGATCATCACCCACTTCGTGGCCCTGCCCATGTCGCCGTCGAAGAACAGCTCGGAGGTCCAGGCCAGCAGGTGCGGGAAGCCCGGCGGGTACATCGCGGGGAGGTCGACGCCGTCGATGACGTCGTACGCCCACTGCTGGAGGTTGCCGATGTCGCCCCAGTTCGCGTAGATCGGCCAGGCCGTGCCGCGCAGGGAGACCACGTTGCCGGCGGCGATCACGCCGGTGGCCAGTCCGGCCACCGCGGCGGCGCCGAAGCGGGTGGCGGTGCCCGGCTTCCACCGGGAGACGAGCAGGTACAGCAGCACCGTCAGGGCCATCATGACCATCAGCCGCAGCTGGATCCCGGCCAGTCCGCTGACCTGTCCGATCCGGTCCATCGGGTTGATCCGGATCCGCAGGCACAGCCACAGCAGGAGTGCGGCGGAGGTGAGGGAAACGGCTCCCTCGGCCAGGCTGAGGGCGAAGGTACGTCGGAGGCCGCCGCTCGGGCGGCGCGGGGCCCTCTTTTCCGCGGCCGGGGCCGACGAGGGAGCGGTCACTATCATGTTCCGTTCACCATACCGGCCGTCGGTCCCCGGCCACGAGGCCCGGGAGCGGGCGGGCGGCGCCGCAGGGGCCGGTGCCCCCTTGGTACGGTGACGCCGGGGGGACGTACGCGCATGCGCGCCGCCGTGCCCCGGCCGCGCGCTCCGGCGCATCACGGCCGCACCACGGTCACACCTGCCTGTGCACCGCTACCGCACCGCCACCGCACCGCGCCGCACCCCGTGCGTCCGATCGCACGGGAGGACGGGAGGGCGGCGCGCCGCGGTCGACGCGAGGACGCCCGCACGTCCGCGCGGACATGGAGCGGACACGAACAGCAGACCGACGCCCGGGGCCCCACCCGCGGTTCACATCGCGACGGAAATGGACTGAGATGACGAATCTGGCCCCCGAGGCGGTCGGAGAGGCCGACTCCGCGTCCGCCCGGAGCGGGACGGCGAAGGGCGGGCCCGCCCCGTCCCCGTCCTCCTCGCGCTCCTCGCGCGTCCGCGGGTGGATGGCCAAGCGCTGGGTGCTGATCCTCGCCGAGGCCCTGGTCAGCGTCGTGGCGGCGCTCGGCTACACGCTGCTGTGCTCGCGCATCGGCGTCAACCCGCTCAACCGCATCGGCCAGGTCAGCGGCCTCGCCAAGATGCAGGAGTACGCGGCCCTGGTCGGCCTGCCGCTCCTCGCCGTGCTCCTCTACACCGCGTACCGCGGGCGCCTCGCCCGCCACCAGCTGGTGAAGCGCATGGTGTGCGCGGCCCTGGCCGGCCTGTCCACCGGTGTGGTGGCCGGCGGCGTCGTCGTCGCCCTGAACGGAACCCCCTGGCCGCTCGGCGGCCAGGAGGGCGACCCGAGCGTCCTGGTGGAGATGGCCAACTCGTTCCTCGCCGGCGAGAGCATGTCGGGCATCTACCCGCCCGGCTTCCCGGGCCTGATGGCCGTGTGGGCCAAGCTCCGCTACGGCGGCCTCGGCGGGAACGGCTTCGCCCTCCACGACTTCCAGATCTTCTTCAGCGCCCTGGTCGGCCCGATGGCCTACCTGTCCTGGCGGCTGCTGCTGCGCCCCTTCTGGGCGCTGCTCATCGCCGTCCCGGCCTCGGTTCTGTTCCTCGACCCGATCCGCCCGTACAGCCACGTCGTCATGATCGTGCTGCTGCCGCTCCTCGGCTACTGCCTCCTGGAGCTGCGCAAGGCGGGCGCGCGCTCGGTGAAGTCCGTCCTGCTGCGCGGCGCGGGCATGGGCGTGATCTTCGGCGTGCTGTTCCTCTGGTACTCCGGCTGGTACGTGTGGGCCGCCCCCGGCGTGGGCCTGCTCTTCCTCTTCCTCTTCCCCTGGCGGGCGGGCGCGCCCGTGGTCAAGCGGGCCGCGGCGTACGTGGGGGCCGTCCTGGTGACCGCGGGTGTGCTCGGCGCCCCGCTGCTCTACCAGATGGCCCGGCTCGGCGCGCAGACGCCGGACCGCTACGCCTACCTGACGGTGTACGTGGACCCGGCGTACGTCATGGGCTGGTCCTCCGACCGGTCGGGCAAGCTGACGTACCAGGACTGGCCGGTCTCCGGCGAGCTGGCGGGCCAGACCGGATTCGCGCTGCTGCTGCTCTTCGGGGTGGGCCTCGGTGTCGGCCTCGGGCTGCGGCACATCATGGTGCGGACCGCGGCGGCGACGCTCGCCGGAGCCTGGCTGGCGCGCTTCTGGTTCGCCTCCAACATGGCGCAGGAGAAGGCCGTTCAGCTCTTCCCGCGGACCACGTGGATCATCATGTACTGCCTGATGATCCTGTGCGTGCTGGGCATGATGGCCCTGGTCCAGCGCAGTTCCGGCTGGGCCGAGCGCACCCTGCGCCCGGCCGGCGCCGACCCGGCGAAGCGGGTCGTTCCGCGCCGGGTGGTGCAGCAGCTCTCGGCGGGGATGGTGTGCGCGGTCGCCCTGTTCGCCACGATGGGCGCGTCCTGGTCGGTCAACCGGTACATGCCGACGCCCGAGTCGACCAACACGATGGGCCTCGACGCGTGGCGCGCGCACGAGATCAAGAAGCCGGACGGCCGGTGCCCGCGCTTCTCGCCGGTCAAGAACTGCGCCGAGCCCAAGGTCAAGCTGTGGAAGCAGCAGAAGGACGAGGGCGGCATCTTCTGTGCCGGCATCACCACCGAGGAGTGGCTCACGGTGTGCGGCCGCAAGCCGCCGTGGAAGGCGCCCTGGGAGTAGGACGCGTACGGCACGCCCCGTGGCCAGGGCCCCGCACCCCCGTGGTGCGGGGCCCTGCCGCTGTCCGGCGGGCCGGGGGCGCCGGGCGGGGCGCGGGTCGTTTGACCACGCAGCGTTGCGGGGTATTCTCTTCCGCCCGATTGGCCAGGTACGTGCCTCGTATGGCAGACTACTCAAGTTGCTCGGCTGAGTGCCGATGCTGCGCGCCTCCCGCCGGGAGGACCGGAAGCGAGTCCCACAGTACTCGTCGTCCTTAATCTGCCTTTCGGGGCAGCAATGAGGACGGACGTACGGGAATCTTCTGGGAAGTGTCAGCACGGCGCACACCAGGCGCTCGGTGGGTGTTTCTCCCCCGCAACGCGGTCTCAGGGACCGCACCCCCTTGGAGAGGGAATTTCCGTATGGGAATTTTCTGTAGAGGGAGTGCGACACGCCCGACCGCGTGGGTCGGAGGAGGGGCCGCGGGATCGATCCCGCAGCCGATCGAGGGCCAGAGCGTTTCCACATAGAGACAGGACTACGGAGTAGCCATGGCGGGACAGAAGATCCGCATCCGGCTCAAGGCCTACGACCACGAGGTCATCGATTCCTCGGCGAAGAAGATCGTCGAGACGGTGACGCGCACTGGTGCGTCGGTCGCGGGCCCGGTGCCGCTGCCCACTGAGAAGAACGTGTACTGCGTCATCAAGTCGCCGCACAAGTACAAGGACTCGCGCGAGCACTTCGAGATGCGCACGCACAAGCGCCTGATCGACATCCTCGACCCGACCCCCAAGACCGTTGACTCGCTGATGCGCCTGGACCTTCCGGCCGGCGTTGACATCGAGATCAAGCTCTGAGAGGCGTCGAGAAGATGGCAAAGCAGATCAAGGGCGTCCTGGGCGAGAAGCTCGGCATGACCCAGGTCTGGGACGAGAACAACCGTGTCGTCCCGGTCACCGTGGTCAAGGCCGGACCCTGCGTCGTTACCCAGGTCCGTAAGAACGACATCGACGGCTACGAGTCGGTCCAGATCGCCTTCGGCGAGATCGACCCGCGCAAGGTGAACAAGCCCCTCAAGGGCCACTTCGCCAAGGCCGACGTCACCCCGCGCCGCCACCTGGTGGAGCTCCGCACCTCCGACGCCAGCGAGTACACGCTCGGCCAGGAGATCACCGCCGCTGTGTTCGAGTCGGGCGTCAAGGTTGACGTCACGGGCAACAGCAAGGGCAAGGGCTTCGCCGGTGTCATGAAGCGTCACAACTTCAAGGGCCTCGGTGCCGGTCACGGCGTCCAGCGCAAGCACCGCTCCCCCGGTTCGATCGGTGGCTGCGCCACCCCTGGGCGTGTCTTCAAGGGCATGCGCATGGCCGGTCGTATGGGCAACGAGCGCGTCACCACCCAGAACCTGACCATCCACGCGGTTGACGCGGAGAAGGGTCTGCTCCTCATCAAGGGCGCGGTCCCCGGTCCGAACGGCGGCCTCGTCCTGGTCCGTACCGCGGCCAAGGGGGCTTGAGGTAATGAGCACCATTGACATCCTTTCGCCGGCAGGCGACAAGGCCGGTACCGTCGAGCTCCCCTCGGAGATCTTCGACGCGAAGACCAGCGTTCCGCTGATCCACCAGGTCGTTGTCGCCCAGCTGGCAGCTGCCCGTCAGGGCACGCACAAGACCAAGCGTCGTGGCGAAGTCCGTGGTGGTGGCCGCAAGCCGTACCGCCAGAAGGGCACCGGCCGCGCGCGTCAGGGTTCGACCCGAGCCCCGCAGTTCGTCGGCGGTGGCGTCGTCCACGGCCCGCAGCCGCGTGACTACTCCCAGCGGACCCCGAAGAAGATGAAGGCCGCCGCTCTCCGCGGTGCCCTCTCGGACCGCGCGCGTCACTCCCGCATCCACATCGTCACCGGTGTGGTCGAGGGTGCCGCCTCCACGAAGGCCGCCAAGACGCTGTTCGGCAAGATCTCGGAGCGCAAGAACCTGCTCCTGGTCGTCGACCGCGCCGACGAGGCCGCGTGGCTGTCCGCCCGCAACCTGCCCCAGGTTCACATCCTGGAGCCGGGCCAGCTGAACACGTACGACGTGATCGTCTCTGACGACGTGGTCTTCACTCAGGCCGCTTTCGAGTCCTTCGTGTCTGGCCCCAAGGCCGATGAGACCGAAGGGAGCGACGCCTGATGTCTGAGGCGACCGTTACCAGCAAGACCTTCACTGACCCGCGCGACCTGCTGATCAAGCCGGTTGTCTCGGAGAAGAGCTACGCGCTGCTCGACGAGAACAAGTACACGTTCATCGTCGCGCCCGGCGCCAACAAGACCCAGATCAAGCAGGCCGTCGAGGCGGTCTTCTCGGTCAAGGTCACCGGGGTCAACACGATCAACCGTCAGGGTAAGCGCAAGCGCACCAAGACCGGTTTTGGCAAGCGTGCGAACACCAAGCGCGCCATCGTGACCCTCGCTGAGGGCGACCGAATCGACATCTTCGGCGGCCAGGGCTCCTAACGGAGTCCTGAGTCGTCCGGAATCGGACGAGGACTGAGAAATGGGTATCCGCAAGTACAAGCCGACGACCCCGGGCCGTCGTGGCTCCAGCGTCGCCGACTTTGTCGAGATCACGCGGTCCACGCCGGAGAAGTCGCTGGTTCGCCCGCTGCACAGCAAGGGCGGCCGTAACAACACCGGTCGGATCACCGTTCGCCACCAGGGTGGTGGACACAAGCGCGCCTACCGCGTGATCGACTTCCGTCGTCACGACAAGGACGGCGTGCCGGCCAAGGTCGCGCACATCGAGTACGACCCCAACCGCACCGCGCGCATCGCGCTCCTGCACTACGCCGACGGCGAGAAGCGCTACATCATCGCGCCGAAGAGCCTGAAGCAGGGCGACCGGATTGAGAACGGCCCCACGGCCGACATCAAGCCCGGCAACAACCTGGCACTGCGCAACATCCCGGTCGGTACCACGATCCACGCGATCGAGCTCCGTCCCGGTGGCGGTGCCAAGTTCGCCCGTTCCGCCGGTGCGTCCGTGCAGCTGCTCGCGAAGGAGGGCGTCATGGCCCACCTCCGCATGCCGTCCGGCGAGATCCGTCTCGTCGACGCCCGCTGCCGCGCCACGGTCGGCGAGGTCGGCAACGCCGAGCAGTCGAACATCAACTGGGGCAAGGCCGGCCGCATGCGCTGGAAGGGCGTTCGCCCGTCCGTCCGCGGTGTCGCGATGAACCCGGTCGACCACCCGCACGGTGGTGGTGAGGGTAAGACCAGTGGTGGTCGCCACCCGGTCTCCCCGTGGGGTCAGAAGGAGGGTCGTACTCGCTCGCCGAAGAAGGCTTCGAGCAAGTACATCGTCCGCCGCCGCAAGACGAACAAGAAGCGCTAGGAGCGGGTTTAGATGCCGCGCAGTCTCAAGAAGGGGCCCTTCGTCGACGACCACCTCGTAAAGAAGGTGGACGTCCAGAACGAAGCCGGCACCAAGAACGTCATCAAGACCTGGTCCCGTCGCTCGATGATCATCCCCAGCATGCTGGGTCACACCATCGCGGTGCACAACGGCAAGACCCACGTCCCGGTGTTCGTCACCGAGTCGATGGTCGGCCACAAGCTCGGCGAGTTCTCGCCGACTCGCACCTTCCGCGGCCACGTCAAGGACGACCGGAAGTCGAAGCGCCGCTAAAGGCGGGGTGGTTACGACTATGACTTACACCGAAGGGACAACCATGGAAGCCAGGGCCCAGGCGCGGTACATCCGCGTCACGCCCATGAAGGCCCGCCGAGTGGTGGACCTTATCCGTGGCATGGATGCCACGGAGGCTCAGGCGGTCCTGCGTTTCGCCCCGCAGGCCGCGAGCGTGCCGGTTGGCAAGGTGCTGGACAGCGCCATTGCCAATGCCGCACACAACTACAACCACCCGGACGCTTCTTCGCTGGTCATCAGCGAGGCGTTCGTGGACGAGGGCCCGACCCTGAAGCGGTTCCGTCCGCGTGCGCAGGGCCGTGCCTACCGGATCCGCAAGCGGACCAGCCACATCACCGTGGTCGTCAGCAGCAAGGAAGGTTCCCGGTAATGGGCCAGAAGGTAAACCCGCACGGGTTCCGGCTCGGCATCACCACCGACTTCAAGTCGCGTTGGTACGCCGACAAGCTGTACAAGGACTACGTCAAGGAAGACGTCGCCATCCGTCGGATGATGACGTCCGGCATGGAGCGCGCCGGCATCTCGAAGGTTGAGATCGAGCGCACCCGTGACCGCGTGCGTGTGGACATCCACACCGCTCGTCCGGGCATCGTCATCGGCCGCCGTGGCGCCGAGGCCGACCGCATCCGCGGTGACCTCGAGAAGCTCACGGGCAAGCAGGTCCAGCTGAACATCCTCGAGGTCAAGAACCCCGAGCTTGACGCTCAGCTGGTTGCCCAGGCCGTTGCCGAGCAGCTTTCCTCCCGCGTCTCCTTCCGTCGCGCCATGCGTAAGAGCATGCAGGGCACGATGAAGGCCGGCGCCAAGGGCATCAAGATCCAGTGTGGCGGCCGTCTCGGCGGCGCCGAGATGTCCCGCTCCGAGTTCTACCGCGAGGGTCGTGTGCCGCTGCACACGCTGCGCGCGAACGTGGACTACGGCTTCTTCGAGGCCAAGACCACCTTCGGCCGTATCGGTGTGAAGGTCTGGATCTACAAGGGCGACGTCAAGAACATCGCCGAGGTTCGCGCCGAGAACGCTGCGGCCCGTGCGGGTAACCGCCCGGCCCGTGGCGCGCAGGGCGCTGGCGACCGTCCCGCCGGCCGTGGTGGCCGTGGTGGCGAGCGCGGCGGCCGTGGTGGCCGCAAGCCGCAGCAGGCTGCTGGTGCCGAGGCCCCCAAGGCCGACGCCCCCGCCGCCGCTCCGGCCGAGAGCACCGGAACGGAGGCCTGACCGACATGCTGATCCCTCGTAGGGTCAAGCACCGCAAGCAGCACCACCCGAAGCGCCGCGGTATGGCCAAGGGCGGTACTGAGGTCTCGTTCGGCGAGTACGGCATCCAGGCGCTGACCCCGGCGTACGTGACGAACCGCCAGATCGAGGCGGCTCGTATCGCGATGACCCGCCACATCAAGCGTGGCGGCAAGGTCTGGATCAACATCTACCCGGACCGCCCGCTGACCAAGAAGCCTGCCGAGACCCGCATGGGTTCCGGTAAGGGTTCTCCCGAGTGGTGGATCGCGAACGTGCACCCGGGCCGGGTCATGTTCGAGCTGTCCTACCCGAACGAGAAGATTGCTCGTGAGGCGCTCACCCGCGCTGCTCACAAGCTTCCGATGAAGTGCCGGATTGTTCGGCGCGAGGCAGGTGAGTCGTGATGGCGACGGGAACCAAGGCGTCCGAGCTGCGTGAGCTCGGCAACGAGGAGCTCGTTGGCAAGCTGCGCGAGGCCAAGGAGGAGCTGTTCAAGCTCCGCTTCCAGGCGGCCACGGGCCAGCTGGAGAACAACGGCCGGCTCAGGTCCGTCCGTAAGGACATCGCTCGCATCTACACCCTGATGCACGAGCGTGAGCTCGGTATCGAGACGGTGGAGAGCGCCTGATGAGCGAGAACAACGTGACTGAGAAGACCGAGCGCGGATTCCGCAAGACCCGTGAGGGTCTGGTCGTCAGCGACAAGATGGACAAGACCGTCGTCGTCGCTGTCGAGGACCGCGTGAAGCACGCCCTGTACGGCAAGGTCATCCGCCGTACGAACAAGCTCAAGGCGCACGACGAGCAGAACGCTGCCGGCGTCGGCGACCGCGTCCTCATCATGGAGACGCGTCCGCTGTCGGCGAGCAAGCGCTGGCGCATCGTCGAGATCCTCGAGAAGGCCAAGTAATTATCTGAGGCCCTGGACAACAAGTTCAGGGGCCCCTCAGGTTCGTTCCGCCAGGCTCGGTGGGGGCTGTAGCTCCTCGGAGTGAAGCCCCCGCCGGGAACCGGCAGACAAACAGGAGATACACGTGATCCAGCAGGAGTCGCGACTGCGTATCGCCGACAACACTGGTGCCAAGGAAATCCTTTGCATCCGTGTTCTCGGTGGTTCCGGTCGCCGCTACGCGGGCATCGGTGACGTCATCGTCGCCACCGTCAAGGATGCGATCCCCGGTGGCAACGTGAAGAAGGGTGACGTCGTCAAGGCGGTCATCGTTCGCACCGTCAAGGAGCGTCGCCGCCAGGACGGCTCGTACATCCGCTTTGACGAGAACGCCGCTGTCATTCTCAAGAACGACGGCGACCCTCGCGGCACCCGTATCTTCGGCCCGGTGGGCCGTGAGCTGCGCGAGAAGAAGTTCATGAAGATCATCTCGCTCGCGCCGGAGGTGCTGTAAGCATGAAGATCAAGAAGGGCGACCTGGTTCAGGTCATCACCGGTAAGGACAAGGGCAAGCAGGGCAAGGTCATCGCGGCCATGCCCACTGCCAACCGCGTCCTCGTCGAGGGTGTCAACCGGGTCAAGAAGCACACCAAGGCCGGTCAGACCGCTGGTGGGTCCCAGACCGGTGGCATCGTGATCACCGAGGCTCCGATCCACGTCAGCAACGTTCAGCTGGTGGTGGAGAAGGACGGCCAGAAGGTCGTTACCCGCGTCGGTTTCCGCTTCGACGACGAGGGCAACAAGATCCGCGTTGCCAAGCGGACGGGTGAGGACATCTGATGGCTACCACTCCGCGTCTCAAGACGAAGTACCGCGAGGACATCGCGGGCAAGCTGCGTGAGGAGTTCTCCTACGAGAACGTCATGCAGATTCCCGGCCTCGTGAAGATCGTGGTCAACATGGGTGTGGGCGACGCCGCCCGCGACTCCAAGCTGATCGACGGCGCCATCAAGGACCTGACGACGATCACCGGTCAGAAGCCGGCCGTCACGAAGGCCCGGAAGTCCATCGCGCAGTTCAAGCTGCGCGAGGGTCAGCCGATCGGCTGCCACGTCACCCTCCGTGGTGACCGCATGTGGGAGTTCCTGGACCGTACGCTGTCGCTCGCGCTGCCGCGTATCCGTGACTTCCGTGGTCTGTCGCCGAAGCAGTTCGACGGCCGTGGCAACTACACCTTCGGTCTCACGGAGCAGGTCATGTTCCACGAGATCGACCAGGACAAGATCGACCGTACCCGGGGTATGGACATCACCGTGGTTACCACGGCGACCAACGACGACGAGGGCCGCGCCCTCCTTCGTCACCTCGGCTTCCCCTTCAAGGAGGCGTAAGCGAGATGGCGAAGAAGGCTCTCATCGCGAAGGCTGCCCGCAAGCCCAAGTTCGGTGTGCGCGCGTACACCCGCTGCCAGCGCTGCGGTCGCCCCCACTCCGTATACCGCAAGTTCGGCCTGTGCCGCGTGTGCCTTCGTGAGATGGCTCACCGTGGCGAGCTGCCGGGCGTGACCAAGAGCTCCTGGTAATTCCCTCTCGTCCGCAAGGACTTGGGAACATCCAGGCACTCTCGGTAAGCATCTGGACGGCAGGTGCCCGGCCGCGCATGCCTTAGGCTTGTGTAGTTGGGCGTCTGCCGCCCATAACGACTTACTACGCCGTAGGTCCCCGCACCGCACCCGTCCCGCCACTGAGTGGGGAGAGGGATGGCGCATACAGGAAACCCCGGCGAGAGAGGCCGAAGGCCACTTCATGACCATGACTGACCCGATCGCAGACATGCTCACGCGTCTGCGTAACGCTAACTCGGCGTACCACGACACCGTCGTGATGCCGCACAGCAAGATCAAGTCGCACATCGCGGAAATCCTCAAGCAGGAGGGTTTCATCACCGGCTGGAAGGTCGAGGACGCCGAGGTCGGCAAGAACCTCGTCCTCGAGCTGAAGTTCGGGCCGAACCGTGAGCGCTCCATCGCGGGCATCAAGCGGATCTCCAAGCCCGGCCTGCGCGTGTACGCGAAGTCCACCAACCTGCCCAAGGTGCTCGGCGGCCTGGGCGTGGCGATCATCTCCACGTCCCACGGACTGCTCACCGGCCAGCAGGCAGGCAAGAAGGGCGTAGGTGGGGAAGTCCTCGCCTACGTCTGGTAGTCGGGAACGGAGGAAAAGCAATGTCGCGAATCGGCAAGCTCCCCATCCAGGTTCCCGCCGGTGTGGACGTCACCATCGATGGCACCACGGTCGCCGTGAAGGGCCCCAAGGGTTCCCTTTCGCACACCGTCAAGGCGCCCATCGCAGTCGCCAAGGGTGAGGACGGCGTTCTGAACGTCACCCGCCCCAACGACGAGCGTCAGAACAAGGCCCTGCACGGCCTGTCCCGCACGCTGGTGGCGAACATGATCACCGGCGTGACCACGGGATACGTCAAGGCTCTCGAGATCAGCGGTGTCGGTTACCGCGTCGCCGCGAAGGGCTCCAACCTGGAGTTCCAGCTTGGCTACAGCCACCCGATCCTGATCGAGGCGCCCGAGGGCATCTCCTTCAAGGTCGAGTCGCCCACCAAGTTCACGGTCGAGGGCATCGACAAGCAGAAGGTCGGCGAGGTCGCCGCCAACATCCGCAAGCTGCGGAAGCCCGACCCGTACAAGGCCAAGGGTGTCAAGTACGCCGGCGAAGTCATCCGCCGCAAGGTCGGAAAGGCTGGTAAGTAGCCATGGCATACGGTGTAAAGATCGCCAAGGGCGACGCGTACAAGCGTGCCGCCAAGGCCCGCCGCCACATCCGCATCCGCAAGCACGTGTCGGGTACGGCGGAGCGTCCGCGCCTCGTCGTGACGCGTTCCAACCGCAACATCGTGGCCCAGGTCATCGACGATCTCCAGGGTCACACCCTGGCGTCCGCGTCGACCCTGGACGCTTCGATCCGCGGTGGCGAAGGCGACAAGAGCGCCCAGGCCCAGGCTGTAGGCGCACTCGTCGCCGAGCGTGCCAAGGCCGCGGGTGTCGAGACCGTCGTGTTCGACCGCGGTGGCAACCGATACGCCGGGCGCATTGCCGCTCTGGCTGACGCCGCCCGCGAAGCCGGGCTGAAGTTCTAAGCCCCGGTTCCGGGACTCACGGACGTAACAGAGAGAGGTAATCCAATGGCTGGACCCCAGCGCCGCGGAAGCGGTGCCGGTGGCGGCGAGCGGCGGGACCGGAAGGGTCGCGACGGTGGCCCTGCCGCCGAGAAGACCGCTTACGTTGAGCGCGTTGTCGCGATCAACCGCGTCGCCAAGGTTGTCAAGGGTGGTCGCCGCTTCAGCTTCACCGCGCTGGTCGTGGTGGGCGACGGTGACGGCACTGTAGGTGTCGGTTACGGCAAGGCCAAGGAAGTTCCCGCGGCCATCGCCAAGGGTGTCGAGGAAGCCAAGAAGAACTTCTTCAAGGTTCCGCGCATCCAGGGCACGATCCCTCACCCGATCACGGGCGAGCGTGCCGCGGGCGTCGTGCTCCTGAAGCCGGCTTCCCCCGGTACCGGTGTTATCGCCGGTGGCCCGGTGCGCGCCGTTCTGGAGTGCGCCGGCGTTCACGACATCCTGTCGAAGTCGCTCGGCTCGTCGAACGCGATCAACATCGTGCACGCGACCGTGGCAGCGCTCAAGGGTCTGCAGCGTCCCGAGGAGATCGCGGCTCGCCGTGGTCTGCCCCTCGAGGACGTCGCTCCCGCGGCTCTGCTCCGGGCTCGTGCCGGGGCGGGTGCTGCGTAATGGCCCGCCTCAAGATCACGCAGACGAAGTCGTACATCGGTAGCAAGCAGAACCACCGCGACACTCTGCGTTCGCTCGGGCTCAAGCGCCTGAACGACGTGGTCGTCAAGGAGGACCGCCCCGAGTTCCGCGGAATGGTGCAGACCGTCCGCCACCTCGTGACGGTTGAGGAGGTTGACTAACATGGCTGAGAACAGCCCGCTGAAGGCCCACAACCTCCGTCCCGCCCCCGGCGCCAAGACCGCGAAGACCCGTGTCGGTCGTGGTGAGGCGTCGAAGGGTAAGACGGCCGGTCGTGGTACGAAGGGCCAGAAGGCCCGTTACCAGATCCCGCAGCGCTTCGAGGGTGGGCAGATGCCCCTCCACATGCGTCTGCCGAAGCTCAAGGGCTTCAAGAACCCCTTCCGCACCGAGTTCCAGGTCGTGAACCTGGACAAGCTCGGCGCTCTCTACCCCGAGGGTGGAGAGGTCACGGTGGCCGACCTGGTCGCCAAGGGCGCGGTGCGCAAGAACTGCCTCGTCAAGGTCCTGGGCCAGGGCGAGGTCTCCGTGGCGCTGCAGGTTTCGGTTGACGCCGTCTCCGGCTCCGCCAAGGAGAAGATCGCCGCTGCCGGTGGCACTGTCACCGAGCTCGTCTAAGACGAATTCAGTGGCTAAATAGCTCGAAACCCGACCGGGGATGCCTCACATATGGGGCATCCCCGGTTGGTCGTTCCACGGGGGGCACTGTCGCCGGTATGGTGGCCTGCACCTTTGCTTGTACGTATTCGTCGATCCCTCAGACCGTCACCTCTGACGCAGTTGCGCGGGGGTCGCAGGAGGCACCGTGCTCACCGCGTTCGCCCGGGCGTTCAAGACGCCCGACCTGCGCAAGAAGCTGCTCTTCACGCTCGCCATCATCGTGCTGTTCCGGCTCGGGTCCCACATCCCGGTCCCCGGCGTGAGCTACAAGAACGTTCAGATCTGTGTCGACCAGGCCGGGAGCAGCAACAGCCTCTTCGGTCTCGTCAACATGTTCAGCGGCGGTGCGCTGCTGCAGATCACGATCTTCGCGCTCGGCATCATGCCGTACATCACGGCGAGCATCATCCTGCAGCTGCTGACCGTGGTCATCCCGAAGCTGGAGAACCTCAAAAAAGAGGGACAGTCCGGCACGGCGAAGATCACTCAGTACACGCGCTATCTGACGGTCGCGCTCGCGATCCTGCAGGGCACCGGCCTCGTGGCCACCGCCCGCACGGGTGCCCTCTTCCAGGGCTGCTCCGCCGCCAGTCAGATCGTCCCCGACCGTTCGATCTTCACCACCGTCGTCATGGTCATCACCATGACCGCCGGTACCTGTGTCGTGATGTGGCTCGGTGAGCTCATCACGGACCGCGGTATCGGCAACGGAATGTCGATCCTCATGTTCATCTCGATCGCCGCAGGCTTCATCGGCGCCCTCTGGCAGATCAAGCTCCAGGGCAAGATCGCCGACGGCTGGGTCGAGTTCGGCGTCGTGATGCTCGTCGGCCTCGCGATGGTGGGTCTGGTGGTCTTCGTCGAGCAGGCGCAGCGCCGGATCCCCGTCCAGTACGCCAAGCGCATGGTGGGCCGCCGCGCCTACGGCGGCACCTCGACGTACATCCCGCTCAAGGTGAACCAGGCGGGCATCATCCCCGTCATCTTCGCCTCGTCGCTGCTCTACATCCCGGCGCTGATCGTCCAGTTCAGCGGTTCCACCGCCGGCTGGGCCACCTGGATCCAGAAGCACTTCGTCAAGGGCGACCACCCGTACTACATCGCGGTCTACTTCCTCCTGATCGTCTTCTTCGCGTTCTTCTACGTGGCGATCTCGTTCAACCCCGAGGAAGTTGCAGACAACATGAAGAAGTATGGTGGGTTCATCCCGGGTATCCGCGCCGGTCGGCCCACCGCTGAGTACCTGAGCTACGTACTCAACCGCATCACCTGGCCGGGGTCGCTGTACCTGGGTCTGATCGCTCTCGTGCCGACGATGGCGTTGGCGGGCTTCGGAGCGAACCAGAACTTCCCGTTCGGCGGGACGAGCATCCTGATCATCGTGGGTGTGGGTCTGGAAACCGTGAAGCAGATCGAGAGCCAGCTCCAGCAGCGTAATTACGAAGGGTTCCTCCGCTGATGCGAATCGTCCTCGTCGGACCGCCCGGTGCGGGCAAGGGAACGCAGGCCGCGTTCCTCGCCAAGAACCTGTCCATCCCGCACATCTCCACGGGAGACCTGTTCCGGGCCAACATCAGCCAGGGCACCGAGCTCGGGCGGCGTGCGAAGGTGTTCATGGACGCCGGCGACCTCGTCCCCGACGAGATCACCATCGGCATGGCCAAGGACCGCATGGAGCAGCCGGACGCCGTGAACGGCTTCCTGCTCGACGGTTTCCCGCGCAACGTGTCCCAGGCCGCCGCCCTGGACACGATGCTCCAGGAGTCCGGCATGAAGCTGGACGCCGTCCTCGACCTGGAGGTCGAGGAGGACGAGGTCGTCAAGCGGATCGCGGGTCGCCGTACCTGCCGCAACGACGGCAAGCACGTCTTCCACGTCACGTACGCCCCGCCGAAGGCGGAAGGCGTCTGCGACATCTGCGGTGGCGAGCTCTACCTGCGTGACGACGACTCCGAGGCCACGGTCCGCAACCGGCTGGACGTCTACCACTCGCAGACCGAGCCGATCATCGACTTCTACAAGGCCCAGGGCCTGCTGGTGACCATCCCCGCCCTCGGCGAGGTGCACGAGATCACCAAGCGCGCCATGGAAGCCCTGAAGAAGTAGTACCTCTCGCTGCGCAGGTCCGGCCGCGGTGTCCCTCGGGGCACCGCGGCCGTCTCTATGACGCGGCTTCTTGTGACGTCAGCCAATAATTGAGGAACCACAGCGGAGACCAACCACCTCCGCGAGAGCGGCGGCGGTTCGGCCGCGAAAGAGGGAAGGCACGTTCATGGTGCAGATCAAGACCCCCGAGCAGATCGTGAAGATGCGCGAGGCGGGGCTGGTCGTCGCGGCCATCCACGCGGCGACCCGCGAGGCCGCCGTGCCGGGCGCCACGACGCGGGATCTGGACATGGTGGCCCGCAAGGTCATCGACGACGCCGGCGCCAAGTCGAACTTTCTCGGCTACGGCGGCTTCCCCGCGACGATCTGCACCTCCGTGAACGAGGTCGTCGTCCACGGCATCCCGGACGACAAGACCGTCCTCAAGGACGGCGACATCATCTCGATCGACGCCGGCGCGATCGTCGACGGCTGGCACGGCGACGCCGCGTACACCGCCTTCGTGGGCACTGGGCACGCCCCTGAGCTCCTGGAGCTCTCCCGGGTGACCGAGGAGTCCATGTGGGCGGGGATCGCCGCCATGCGGCTCGGCAACCGCCTCGTGGACATCTCCAAGGCGATCGAGACGTACATCAAGCGCCAGCCGCGGCCCACCACCGGTGAGCACAGCCTCGGCAAGTTCGGGATCATCGAGGACTACGGCGGCCACGGCATCGGTTCCGAGATGCACATGGACCCCCACCTGCTGAACTACGTCTCGCGCAAGCGGGGCAAGGGGATCAAGCTCGTCCCGGGCCTGTGCCTGGCGATCGAGCCGATGGTCTCGCTGGGCACGGCCCAGACGGAGGTCCTGGCGGACGACTGGACGGTCATCACCACGGACGGCACCTGGTCCTCGCACTGGGAGCACTCCATCGCGCTGACCGAGGCCGGCCCCATCGTGCTGACCAGCCCGGACTGCGGCAAGGCGAAGCTGGCGGAATACGGCGTCACGACGGCGCCGGACCCGCTGGGCTGACCCCGCCGGACCCTCTCGGTTAATGATCTAGAGTCTGGGGCAAACTTTCCGGATTCGTCTTTCCGGGTGCCCTGTCGTAGACTGACTCGTCGGCTCTCGTGCACTCCCATGCCTGCATGGCGCACTGAGCCGATCAAGGTAGCCGATTCGAAAGGCGAAGCGTGGCCAAGAAGCAAGGTGCCATCGAAATCGAGGGCACCGTGATCGAGTCCCTCCCGAACGCGATGTTCAAGGTGGAACTCCAGAACGGTCACAAGGTCCTCGCGCACATCAGCGGCAAGATGCGCATGCACTACATCCGCATCCTTCCTGATGACCGGGTTGTCGTGGAGCTCTCTCCGTACGACCTGACGCGTGGCCGGATCGTCTACCGATACAAGTAGATCTTGTCTTCACTCCGTCTGGGCATCTCGTCCCGGCGCGGGTGGTGGCACTGACCCGGAGAACCTCACCCAATGAAGGTCAAGCCGAGCGTCAAGAAGATCTGCGACAAGTGCAAGGTGATCCGCCGTCACGGTCGGGTCATGGTCATCTGCGACAACCTGCGCCACAAGCAGCGCCAGGGCTGACGCACGCCGACCGACCTGCCTTCCGCAGTTCTTCGCGCGACGTAAGAAAACGTACATACGCAGAACCCGCCCAGCCCCGTACGGGGCCGGCGGCACCTCCGGCGGGGGCCGGGGACCCGGACGTACCACCACCCATCAAGGCGTGGTCGGCGGTCGGGGATGGTTCTGCTGAAGACCCCCGAACACACAGGAGCCATTGAATGGCACGCGTTTCCGGTGTCGACATCCCGCGCGAAAAGCGCGTGGAGATCGCACTCACCTACGTCTTCGGTGTCGGGCGCACCCGGTCCAAGGAAATCCTTGAGGCCACTGGTGTGAACCCGAACACCCGCGTTCGTGACCTGGCCGAAGAGGACCTGGTCAAGATCCGCGAGTACGTGGACGCCAACCTCCGCACCGAGGGTGACCTCCGCCGCGAGATCCAGGCCGACATCCGCCGCAAGGTCGAGATCCAGTGCTACCAGGGCATCCGCCACCGTCGTGGCCTGCCGGTGCACGGTCAGCGCACCAGCACGAACGCCCGTACCCGCAAGGGTCCGCGTCGCGCGATCGCCGGTAAGAAGAAGCCGGGCAAGAAGTAGTCCTGTTCAGCGGTCTTGCGCTGTAGGACCGACCACCTCCCGTAGGAGATTTAGATGCCCCCCAAGGGTCGTCAGGGCGCTGCCAAGAAGGTGCGCCGCAAGGAAAAGAAGAACGTCGCTCATGGGCACGCCCACATCAAGAGCACGTTCAACAACACCATCGTCTCGATCACGGACCCCGCGGGCAACGTGATCTCCTGGGCCTCCGCCGGCCACGTCGGCTTCAAGGGCTCGCGCAAGTCCACCCCCTTCGCCGCGCAGATGGCCGCCGAGTCGGCCGCCCGCCGCGCGCAGGAGCACGGCATGCGCAAGGTCGACGTCTTCGTCAAGGGTCCCGGCTCCGGCCGTGAGACCGCGATCCGCTCCCTCCAGGCCACCGGCCTCGAGGTCGGCTCGATCCAGGACGTCACCCCCACCCCGCACAACGGCTGCCGCCCGCCCAAGCGCCGCCGCGTCTGACGCGGCGGACGCACTTGTGCGTCTTTGAGTGTCCGGGCGGTACGCACCCCTCGCGGGGGACGTGCCGCCCGTACCCTTGCTGTACGTAGTCACACCGTCGGACGTCAAATAGTGGGCGTCCACGACTGAAGGAACACACATGCTTATCGCTCAGCGCCCCTCGCTGACCGAAGAGGTCGTAGACGAGTACCGCTCGCGGTTCGTGATCGAGCCGCTCGAGCCGGGCTTCGGTTACACCCTCGGCAACTCGCTGCGCCGCACGCTCCTGTCCTCGATCCCGGGTGCCGCTGTCACCAGCATCCGCGTGGACGGCGTCCTGCACGAGTTCACCACCGTGCCGGGTGTCAAGGAAGACGTCACCGACATCATCCTCAACATCAAGCAGCTCGTCGTCTCCTCGGAGCACGACGAGCCGGTCGTGATGTACCTGCGCAAGCAGGGTCCCGGCCTGGTCACCGCTGCCGACATCGCGCCCCCGGCCGGTGTCGAGGTGCACAACCCGGACCTGGTCCTCGCCACGCTCAACGGCAAGGGCAAGCTGGAGATGGAGCTGACCGTCGAGCGCGGTCGCGGCTACGTCTCCGCCGTCCAGAACAAGCAGCTGGGCCAGGAGATCGGTCGCATCCCGATCGACTCCATCTACAGCCCGGTCCTCAAGGTCACCTACAAGGTCGAGGCGACCCGAGTCGAGCAGCGCACCGACTTCGACAAGCTGATCGTCGACGTCGAGACCAAGCAGGCCATGCGCCCGCGCGACGCCATGGCGTCGGCCGGCAAGACCCTGGTCGAGCTGTTCGGCCTGGCGCGCGAGCTCAACATCGACGCCGAGGGCATCGACATGGGCCCCTCGCCGACGGACGCGGCCCTGGCCGCCGATCTGGCGCTGCCGATCGAGGAGCTCGAGCTCACGGTCCGCTCGTACAACTGCCTCAAGCGCGAGGGCATCCACTCCGTGGGTGAGCTCGTCGCCCGCTCCGAGGCCGACCTGCTCGACATCCGCAACTTCGGTGCGAAGTCGATCGACGAGGTCAAGGCGAAGCTGGCCGGCATGGGCCTGGCCCTCAAGGACAGCCCGCCCGGATTCGACCCGACCGCCGCCGCCGACGCCTTCGGCGCCGACGACGACGCCGATGCGGGTTTCGTCGAGACCGAGCAGTACTGATTCCTCCCGTCGCCGGCGGCTGAGGTCTTCGGCCTCAATCGCCGGCCGGGCTTGATTGCTTTCCCGGGGCAGCCGCCCCGGGGGAACTGTCACCGGTACCTGACACGGCCGGTGCAGATATGAAGGAGTATGACCATGCCGCGTCCCGCAAAGGGTGCCCGTCTGGGCGGCAGCGCCGCGCACGAGAAGCACCTCCTCGCGAACCTCGCGAAGGCGCTCTTCGAGCACGGCCGCATCACCACCACCGAGGCCAAGGCCCGTCGCCTGCGTCCCTACGCCGAGCGTCTGGTCACCAAGGCCAAGAAGGGCGACATCCACAACCGCCGCCTGGTGCTGCAGACGATCACGGACAAGAGCATCGTGCACACGCTCTTCACCGAGATCGCCCCGCGCTACGAGAACCGCCCCGGTGGTTACACGCGCATCACCAAGATCGGCAACCGTCGTGGCGACAACGCCCCGATGGCCGTGATCGAGCTGGTCGAGGCCCTTACGGTCGCCCAGCAGGCCACCGGTGAGGCCGAGGCCGCCACCAAGCGCGCCGTCAAGGAGTCCGAGGCCAAGGCCGAGGCTCCCGCCGAGACCGAGGCTCCGGCCGAGGAGACCAAGGAGGCCTGATTCCCCTCCGGGAATCGTGTCTGCTTGAACGGCTCTGAACGGGCCCGCCCCTTCCCGGGGCGGGCCCGTTCTGCGTTGTTCCGCGCCGTTCTGCGTTGTCCGGCGGATTTGGCTTTCTGAGAGGATCGGTCACGTGAGTGACGAGGTGGAGCCCGGGCACGTCCGGGTACGGCTGGACCTGAGCTACGACGGCAAGGATTTCTCCGGCTGGGCGAAGCAGCGCGTGCTGCGGACCGTCCAGGGCGAGCTGGAGTCGGCCCTGCGGACCGTGATGCGGCTGTCCGAGCCGGTCGAGCTGACCGTGGCCGGGCGGACGGACGCGGGCGTGCACGCCCGCGGGCAGGTCGCGCAGTTCGACCTGGCCGAGGAGGTGTGGGCCGAGCACCACGACAAGCTGCTGCGCCGCCTCGCGGGGCGCCTGCCGCACGACGTACGGGTGTGGAGGGCCACCGAGGCCCCGGCGGGCTTCAACGCGCGCTTCTCGGCGATCTGGCGCCGTTACGCCTACCGCGTCGGCGACCACCAGGCGGGCGTGGACCCGCTGCGCCGCGGGCACGTGCTGTGGCACCAGTGGCCCCTGGACGTGGACGCCATGAACGAGGCCGCCGCCCCGCTGCTCGGCGAGCACGACTTCGCCGCGTACTGCAAGAAGCGCGAGGGCGCGACGACCATCCGCACCCTCCAGCAGCTCGGCTGGGAGCGGGCCGAGGACGGGATCGTCACCGCGACCGTCCGGGCCGACGCCTTCTGCCACAACATGGTCCGCTCGCTCGTCGGCGCCCTGCTGCACGTCGGGGACGGCCACCGGCCGGTCGACTGGCCCGGGAAGGTGCTGGCCGCCGGCGTACGGGACTCCTCGGTACACGTGGTCAAGCCGCACGGGCTGACGCTGGAGGAGGTCGGCTACCCCGCCGACGAGCTGCTCGCCGCCCGCAGCAAGGAGGCGCGCAACGTGCGCACCCTGCCCGGAGCCGGCTGCTGCTGAGCGCCGCCGCCGGGCGCCCGCCCACCCGTTTGGGCGGATCGCCGGCGGACCGGGACAATGCCCGGCATGGGACATCTCGAAGCCAACCACCTGGAGTACTACCTTCCCGACGGGCGGGTCCTGCTCCCCGACGTCTCCTTCCGCGTGGGGGAGGGGTCGGTGGTGGCCCTGGTGGGGGCGAACGGCGCCGGCAAGACCACCCTGCTCAAGCTGATCTCCGGTGAGCTCCAGCCGCACGGCGGCGGGGTCGCGATCAGCGGCGGGCTCGGGGTGATGTCGCAGTTCGTGGGCTCGGTGCGGGACGAGACGACCGTACGGGACCTGCTGGTCTCGGTGTCCCAGCCGAGGATCCGGGGCGCGGCCGAGGCCGTGGACCGGGCCGAGGAGCTGATCCTCACCGTCGACGACGAGGCCGCGCAGATGGCGTACGCGCAGGCCCTGAGCGACTGGGCCGACGTCCAGGGCTACGAGGCGGAGACCCTCTGGGACGTCTGCACGATGGCCGCGCTGGACATCCCGTACGACTCGGCGCAGTTCCGCGAGGTGCGCACGCTCTCGGGCGGTGAGCAGAAGCGGCTCGTGCTGGAGGCGCTGCTGCGCGGGCCGGACGAGGTGCTGCTGCTCGACGAGCCGGACAACTACCTCGACGTCCCGGGCAAGCGGTGGCTGGAGGAGCAGCTGAAGACCACCCGCAAGACGGTGCTCTTCGTCAGCCACGACCGGGAGCTGCTCACCCAGGCCGCCGAGAAGATCATCAGCCTGGAGGCGAGCCCGACGGGCAGCGACGTGTGGGTGCACGGCGCCGGCTTCGGGACGTACCACGAGGCCCGCAAGGAGCGCTTCGCGCGCTTCGAGGAGCTCAAGCGGCGCTGGGACGAGGAGCACGCCCGGCTGAGGGCGCTGGTGCTGCGGCTGCGCAACCAGGCGGCCTCCAGCCCCGACATGGCCTCGCGCTACCGGGCGATGCAGACCCGCTTCCAGAAGTTCGAGGAGGCCGGCCCGCCGCCGGAGCCGCCGCGCGAGCAGGACATCCGGATGCGGCTCAAGGGCGGCCGCACCGGCGTGCGCGCGCTGACCGTGGAGAACCTGGAGCTCACGGGCCTGATGAAGCCGTTCTCGCTGGAGATCTTCTACGGCGAGCGGGTCGCGGTGCTCGGTTCGAACGGCTCCGGCAAGTCGCACTTCCTGCGGCTGATGGCCGGCGAGGACGTCAAGCACACCGGTACGTGGAAGCTCGGCGCGCGCGTGGTCCCCGGCCACTTCGCGCAGACCCACGCCCACCCCGAGCTGTTCGGCCGCACCCTCGTCGACATCCTGTGGACGGAGGCCGCCAAGCCGCTCGGCGCTGCGATGGGCGCGCTGCGCCGGTACGAGCTGGAGCGGCAGGCGGACCAGCCGTTCGAGAAGCTGTCGGGCGGCCAGCAGGCGCGTTTCCAGATTCTGCTGCTGGAGCTGGCGGGCACCACGGCGCTGCTGCTGGACGAGCCGACGGACAACCTGGACCTGGAATCGGCCGAGGCGCTGCAGGACGGACTGGAGGCGTACGACGGGACTGTGTTGTGTGTCACACACGACCGGTGGTTCGCGCGCACATTTGACCGCTACCTGGTCTTCGGTTCGGACGGTGTTGTGCGGGAGACTCAGGAGCCCGTCTGGGACGAACGTAGAGTCGAGCGGAAGCGCTAGGGGGCGGACCACCCCCTCAAAACAGTGAGGGGGAGGCGTTGTGGGGCTGCGCCCTGGCAACTGGCTGACGAAGTGGGAGAACCGGGCCTCGGGGAACCGGCTGGTGGACTGGCTGCTGCGGCCGGCCTCGCGGCCGTGGCAGTTCCTGTCGCTCGCCGTGCTCCTGGGGATCGCGGTCTCCACGAGCCTGCGGGCGAACTGGGGCTCGGACAACGCCTTCGTGGTCAAGGCCGCCCAGACCCTGCTGGAGGGCGGGTCCCCGTACGAGGACAAGCGCTTCCTGTACCTGCCCAGCGCCGTGCTCATGGCGGTGCCGGAGGCGATGCTCCCGCAGACCGCGCTGCGCTGGCTGCTGCCGGTGGGGATGTCGGGCCTGCTGGGCATCGGCTGGCTGGCCGCGCTGCGGCTGTTCTCGGTGCCGCTGCGCTCGCGCTTCGCGGTCATCGGCTTCCCGGTCCTCGCCCTCGCCTACAAGCCGTACGTGAACCTCGTGCTGATCGGCAACTGGACCGCCATCTCGGCGGCCGCCCTGCCGGTGGCACTGCTGCTCGCGCACCGGCGGCACTGGGGCGCGGCCGGTCTGGTCATCGGGCTGGCCATCGCCTGCAAGCCGATGCTGGTGCCGGTCGGGCTGCTGTTCCTGCTGGCCCGGCAGTGGCGGGGGCTGGCCGCGGCGGTGCTGGTGCCGATGGGGCTCTCGCTGGCGGGGGCGCTGCTGATGCCGAGCCCGACGCTGTTCTTCACCAAGACCCTGCCGTTCCTGCTCAAGGGGCAGGACGCGTACGCCCTGCCCTGGGACGCCTCGCCGATCGCGGTGCTGCCGCGGCTGGGGGTGCCGGAGCCGGTGGCGCTGCTGGTGGCGTTCGCGGGGGCGGGGGCGGGCCTGTGGGCGGTCCGGGTGCGCTGGCGCCGTGTCGACGACGACGCGGACGGCGGGGAACTGCGGCTGGCGGAGACGGCCTGCATGGTGATGCTCGCCGCATTCCTGGTGTCGCGGCCGTCCTTCGACCACTACCTCCTGGTGGTGCTCCCGCTGCTGCTGGCGTCGGCGGTCCGGCCGGGCTCGATGCCGCGCTCGCCCTGGTTCTGGGCGGCCCTGGCGCCCCAGACGGCGGGCATCCCGTGGCCGTCGGAGCTGGACGCCAAGCGGCGGGCCTTCAAGGACTGCGCGACCCTGTGCGGGCTCGCGATCCTGCTGGCGCGTCGTGCACTGCGCTCCGGGCGGGTTACTGTGGAGCCCGTAACAACTACGGGGTCCCCACTCAGGACCGAACCGGAGTGCGCCGCGACGCCAGCAGAACCGGCATCGCGGACCGCGTTTTGACCCGTCCGGGTCTGCTTGGGTATCCTGCTGGTTTGTTATGCGTATTGGCTTTCTCATTCTCACGTGAAAGGGCCTTGCGCCGGTCCACCGGACCGATGACCAGCGGTTCACACGGGTTGCGTCCCCGATGTGGACGAGGGCTGTCGTGATCGTCCGTGGTGACCCTGTCAGGACCTTCCCGCTGGGCTTGCGCCCTTGGGATACCACCACTGAAGAAGCGAAGGCATACGCGTGCGTACGTTCAGCCCCAAGCCCGGCGACATCTCGCGCCAGTGGCTCGTCATCGACGCCCAGGACGTTGTCCTCGGCCGTCTGGCGACCCAGGTCGCTGCCCTTCTGCGGGGCAAGCACAAGCCGACCTACGCCCCCCACATGGACATGGGCGACTTCGTCATCATCGTCAACGCCGACAAGGTTCACCTGTCCGGCAACAAGGCGACCCAGAAGATGGCGTACCGCCACTCCGGCTACCCGGGCGGCCTCCGCTCGGTGCGCTACGACGACCTTCTGGCGAACAACCCGGAGAAGGCCGTCGAGAAGGCCATCAAGGGCATGCTCCCCAAGAACACCCTGGGCCGTCAGATGCTGTCGAAGCTGAAGGTCTACTCGGGCGACCAGCACCCCCACGCTGCCCAGCAGCCGGTGCCGTTCGAGATCACCCAGGTCGCGCAGTAGTTCCGGCCACCCCCTAAGACGTAGAAAATTCTGAGGAGCATCGTGGCCGAGACCACCGCCGAGACGACCCCCGTCGACGAGTTCGAGGGCAACGTCGAGGAGTACACCAGCGAGTCTGAGGTAGTCGCCGAGGGCGACTACACCTCCGAGTCCCTTGCCGGCCGCTTCGGCGACCCCCAGCCGGCCGCCGGCCTGGGCCGTCGCAAGAACGCCATCGCCCGCGTCCGGATCGTTCCGGGCACCGGCAAGTGGAAGATCAACGGTCGTACCCTTGAGGACTACTTCCCCAACAAGGTGCACCAGCAGGAAGTCAACGAGCCGTTCAAGCTGCTCGAGCTGGACAACCGCTACGACGTCATCGCCCGCATCTCGGGTGGCGGCGTTTCCGGCCAGGCCGGCGCCCTGCGCCTGGGTGTGGCCCGTGCGCTGAACGAGGCGGACGTGGACAACAACCGCGCGGCGCTGAAGAAGGCCGGCTTCCTCTCCCGCGACGACCGTGCGGTCGAGCGCAAGAAGGCCGGTCTCAAGAAGGCCCGTAAGGCCCCGCAGTACAGCAAGCGTTAATCTGCGCCTGCTGTTCTGCAACGAATCCGCCCCGGCAGCACTCTTTGTGCTGCCGGGGCGGTTCGTTTACCGCCACAAGCGGCACATATTTGTCACATGCGGTCACAAGCGATGCAGAAACTCGGGAGGACAACAGTGGGACGACTCTTCGGGACGGACGGTGTACGCGGCGTCGCCAACGCGGATCTGACGGCTGAGCTGGCGCTCGGCCTCTCCGTGGCGGCGGCCCATGTACTGGCCGAGGCGGGCACCTTCGCGGGCCACCGGGCCACCGCCGTGGTCGGCCGTGACCCACGGGCCTCCGGCGAGTTCCTGGAGGCGGCGGTCGTCGCCGGCCTCGCGAGCGCGGGCGTGGACGTCCTGCGCGTCGGTGTGCTGCCCACCCCGGCGGTGGCGTATCTCACCGGTGCGCTGGGCGGCGACCTCGGCGTGATGCTCTCCGCCAGCCACAACGCCATGCCCGACAACGGGATCAAGTTCTTCGCGCGCGGCGGCCACAAGCTCGCCGACGAGCTGGAGGACCGGATCGAGTCCGTCTACGAAGAGCACCGCACCGGCGCTCCCTGGGACCGGCCCACCGGCTCCGGCGTGGGCCGGGTCTCCGACTACACGGAGGGCTTCGACAAGTACGTCGCCCACCTCATCGGAGTCCTCCCCAACCGCCTTGAGGGCCTGAAGGTCGTCCTGGACGAGGCGCACGGCGCGGCCGCCTACGTCTCGCCCGAAGCCTTCACCCGGGCGGGCGCGGAGATCGTCACGATCGGCGCCGAGCCCGACGGCCTGAACATCAACGACGGCTGCGGCTCCACCCACCTCGGCCTGCTCAAGGCCGCCGTGGTCGAGCACGGCGCCGACCTCGGCATCGCGCACGACGGCGACGCGGACCGCTGTCTGGCCGTCGACGGCACCGGCGCGGAGGTCGACGGCGACCAGATCCTCGCCGTACTGGCGCTGGCCATGCGGGAGTCCGGCCAGCTGCGGGAGAACACCGTCGTCGGCACCGTGATGTCGAACCTCGGCTTCAAGCTGGCCATGGAGGGCGAGGGCATCCAGGTCGTGCAGACCGGGGTCGGCGACCGGTACGTCCTGGAGTCGATGAAGCAGCACGGTTACGCGCTGGGCGGCGAGCAGTCCGGCCACGTGATCATCCTCGACCACGCGACGACCGGCGACGGCACGCTGACCGGCCTGCTCCTGGCGGCGCGGATCGCGGACACCGGCAAGTCCCTGGCCGAGCTGGCGGGCGTCATGACCCGGCTGCCCCAGGTGCTGATCAACGTTCCCGACGTGGACCGGTCCCGGGTGACGACCTCCGCCGAGCTGGCCGCGGCCGTCGTCGACGCCGAACGCGAGCTGGGCACCACCGGCCGGGTGCTGCTGCGTCCGTCCGGCACGGAGCCGCTCGTACGGGTGATGGTCGAGGCCGCCGACATCGAGCAGGCCCGCGCGGTCGCCGGCCGGCTCGCGGACGTCGTGAAGTCGGCGCTGGGCTGACCCGGCCGGCCACTGGCCGCCGACCGCCGTACGCCTGCGGCCCCGCACCCGGACCGGGTGCGGGGCCGCAGGCGTACGAC
>NZ_JBEOXU010000065.1:0-34930 GCF_040296725.1 Streptomyces sp. NPDC002044 | reverse complement strand
GCCCGGGGCGGGGGGGCGGCGTCCGCGACGGTGGCGGCGCGGGCGCCGCCCAGGTACTCGGCCCGTACGCCGGCGCTCCCCCCGAGGTCGACGACGAGCTCGTCGATCCGCAGCCAGCGGTCGGCCTCGAGCCGGTCGTACGACTCCAGCCGTACACCGGGGGCCACTTGGCGGCTGGTCCGGGCGGTCTCGACACCGTCGCCGTCCCGGCCGGCGGCGCGCGCGGGCGCGGCGAGGGCCACGGCGAGGAGCAGAGCGAGGAGCAGGGCGAGCACGGGCGGCAGCGGGCGCGGGATCGGCACCCGGGCAGGATCGCCCCCCGGGCCCGGGCCGGACCCCAGGCACCGGGCGCGGACCCGCGCGTTCAGCCGTTCGGGCGCGCACCGGACCGCCGGGACGCGGACGCCGGGCCGGGCATGTGCGCGTCACCGCCCCGCGGATCAGCGGGTGCCGTCTCCGGTGACCGCCGGCCCGGTGGCCACGCCGCCCAAGCGTCGGCGGCAAAAGCCCCGCGCCGCCGCAACGCCTGACGCACCGTCCGCCCCCCCCCCCGCTACGACTTCACCGTCCCCGGCACTCCCGGGCGTCGCAGCGGGCCAGGCCGGGCCCGCTCACCGCGCCGCGCGCCGACGCGGCGGCCTACGGGGCCGCTTCCGGGCCGGCGAGGTCGAACTCGCACCACACCCGTTTCCCGCCGCCCCGGGGCTCCACGCCCCAGGCGTCCGCGAGACGGTCCACCAGGAGCAGTCCGCGCCCCGACTCCTCCCAGTCCCCCGCCTCGCGCGGCCGCGGCAAGGCGCTGCTGGTGTCCTCGACCTCGAACCGCACGCGTCCCTGCGCCGTCAGCCGCAGCCCCACCTGGGCGCCGCCGTCGGTGTGGACGAGGGCGTTGGTCATCAGCTCGTCGGCGGCCAGCTCGATCTCGTCGGCCCGCTCCCCGGCGCCCCAGGCGGCCACCGCGGCCCGGATCAGGTGCCGGACCGCCGTGGGAGCGTCCGTGTCTCCGGGGTCCAGGCGGTGGCGCAGCGGGCCGCCGCCGCGTGCGTCGGGGGTGCCGCGGCGGCGCAGCACGAGCAGGGCCATGTCGTCGCCGCCGCCCGCGTCCCCGACCAGGTCGCAGAGCGCGTCGGCGAGTTCCTCCACGTCGGCCGGGCCCTGGCCGACGGCGTCCATGAACTCCCGCATACCGGTGTCGGCGTCGCTGCCGGGCCGTTCGATCAGGCCGTCGGTGCAGAGCAACAGGGTGTCTCCGGGGTGGAGTTCGAGACTGGTGACGGGGTATCCGGAGCCGGTCACCGGCCCCTCTGCTGGTGCTCCGTCCTCTCTCGGCAGGCCAAGGGGGAGGCCGCCGGCCACCTGGACGCGATGGCAGCTCCCGTCGCCGCGCCGCACGACCGGGTCGAGGTGCCCGGCGCGGACCATGCCGAGCAGGCCGGTGTTCAGGTCCACCTCGGCGTACGTACAGGTGGCGAACCGTTCCGTCTCCAGGTCGCGCAGGAAGGCCGAGGCCCGTTCCATCGCGGCGCCGGGGGTGTGCCCCTCGGTGATGTAGGCGCGCAGGACGATCCGCAGCTGGCCCATGACGGCGGCCGCGTCCGTGTCGTGCCCCTCCACGTCGCCGATCATCACGCCGACGCGGCCCTCGCCGAGCGGGATGACGTCGTACCAGTCGCCGCCGACGTCCCGTCCCATCCGGGCGGACCGGTACCGTACGGCGATCCGCGCGCCCGGCACGTCCGGGATCCGGCGCGGCAGCATGGCGCGCTGGAGCCCTTCGGCGAGGTCGTGCTCCTGCTCGAAGAGGATCGCGCGCTGCAGGCTCTGCGCGATGCCGCTGCCGAGGGCCATCAGCAGGTTCCGCTCCTCGGCGGTGAAGTCGCCGTCCCGCGTGTAGAGGAGCCCGAGGGCGCCGATGGGACGTCCCTGCGCGATCAGCGGCAGGTATACCCCGCTGCGGACGGCCAGCGGCTCGATGTACGGCCAGAGCTGCGGGTAGCGCCGCTGGAACTCCTCCCGCGAGCCGAGCACCACCGGCTGCATGGTCCGTACGGCCTCGCTCATCGGGAACCGCGCGTCGATCCGGGTGTACTCGATCTCGGGCACGTACGAACCGAGCTGTCCCTCCGCGACCAGGTGGATCCGGCCGCCGTCGACGACGCCGAGCATCACGCTGACCGCGCCGAGGTGCCCGAGGGCCTCCGGGTCCTTGAGGGTGTCGGTCACGTCGTTGACGGTGCGGGCGTGGGCGAGGATGGCGGTGGTGCGCTCGACGACCCCCGTCATGCGCCGCCGTCCCTCGTCCCGCTCGCCGGCGGCTCCGGGCTCGCCCGGGTCGTGGGCGGCGTCGCGGAGTATCCCGATCACGCGGTACGGCCGGCCGTCGCGCTCCCGCAGGACGTGGCCCTGCAGATGGGTCCAGGCCGGGGAGCCGTCGCGGCGGCGGCTGCGGACGTAGGCGCCGTAGTGGCTGCGGCCGTCCTTCAGCGCCTGCGCGACCCGGGCGTCGAGCCGGGCCGCCTCGGCGGGCGGGATCCGCAGGCCCAGCCCGGCGGGGGTGCCGGGGAACTCGTCCGGGCGCAGATCGAGCACCTCGAGGGCGGTCGGGTCCAGATGCATCCGACCGCTGTCGAGGTCCCAGTCGAACGTACCCATGCGGTTGAGCGCCAGGCTCGTGTCCGGCCGCGCGGGCCAGCCGACTTCGGGGTTCTCTCCCCTTCGGCCCATGGAGCAAGGGTCTCACTCCCTCCCCCCGGTGTCCCAGCGGAGCGCGGGGCCGCCGGGGCGAGGGGAGGGCGGCCACCGGCTCACCGGCGATTTGCCGTGGTCCCCGCACGAGGGGAGGCTGGAACCATCCCATTCCCGCTGAGAACGGGGATTCCCATGACAGGCAAGGGACGCCTCCGGTGGATGTACCGGGCGTCGGTCGGGACCGGTCTGGCCTGCGGACTGGCCGTCGGTCTCGCCACGCCCGCCCACTCCGCGCAATTGGTGAGCGTGCGGTTGGACGCTCCTGACGTCACGGTCACCTTCCGGGACACCGACGCCGACGACGATTCCCACGTCCTCGTCCTGCGCCCGCAGGGCGGCGCGGGTGAGGTCCGGCGCATCGGGCTGGCCGGCGAAGTCCCCAGCGTGAAC
This sequence comes from Streptomyces sp. NPDC002044, assembly GCF_040296725.1. Taxonomy (NCBI): domain Bacteria; kingdom Bacillati; phylum Actinomycetota; class Actinomycetes; order Kitasatosporales; family Streptomycetaceae; genus Streptomyces; species Streptomyces sp. NPDC002044. The sequence goes on along the minus strand of NZ_JBEOXU010000065.1, from coordinate 31,792 downwards.
CGGACCGTCGTCAAGACGGTGAACGCCGGCATCAGACCCGGCGTCGCCTACTGCGCGGTGGTGGAGAGCGGCACCAAGGGCGGCGACGGGGTCATCAGCGACTTCGGCTCGAAGTACCAGTCGAACGAGGTGTGCTCCGAACCGGCCGGGTCCGCCAACGCCCCGTCCGACGTCTCCATCGGAGCCATCACCGGCGAGGACAGCCCGCCGGCGGGAACGAACCGCAACTACTGGGTCGGCTACTCCAACTCCGGTGCCGACGCGAAGGACGTCGTCATCCAGGTCCAGGCTTCCGGTTCGCTGTCGGTCCGGCGTCCCCCGGAGTCCGGCACCTTCAACGGCTTCCAGTGCTCGGCGACCGGCACCACCGGCTACCGCTGCACCGGCGGCACCCTGGCGAAGGGCGCCAAGAACCAGATCCCGTTGCTCGCCACGGTCACCAGGAGCGGTCCCGGGGCCATCCACGCCACCATCACCGCGGCCGGTGACCCGGACCCGGGCAACAACGCGGGTACGCACACCGTGACGGCCGTCCCGCGCACCTGACCGCCCGCTGCCCGGTCGACACTCCGCCCGGGACGGGGGACGATGGACGGGACGGGCGCCGTCCGAGTCATCCAGACCGCCGCCCCCGTGCGGTGGCCGGAGGGAGAGTCCCGGAGCGTGGTCCGGCTGCGCCGGGCGGGACGCTCCGCAGGCCGCGGTGCGCCCGTCGCGACACCGCGCGTGAGCGCGGTCGCCCTCAACGGTCGTCTCCTCGCCTCTCCCCCTCCGCAGCATCGCGAGGGAGGAACACCACCATGAACCGGCACTGCCGCCGCACCACGGTCACTTCTCTGGTCGCCTGCTCGTTCTTCGCCGGAAGCCTGGTCGCCCTGGCTCCGGCGGCGACCGCGGCGCCCGCCATCGGCACCTGCACCGTGAAACCCGCCGACAACGGACTGAGCATCACCATCAGCGGGTCCGGCTGGGACCCGAAGGTGGGTCTGAAGATCGACGGCGGTGAGGGCACCGACACCCTGCCGGTCAAGCCCGACGGGACGTTCTCCCTGGTGCGCTTCCAGAAGAGCACCGACTTCACGGTCCTGCCCGACAGCGGCGGCTTCAGGAACTGCCAGGTGCTCAAGGCGGACAGCGCGCAGAAGGAGACGGACAAGAACGCCATCCGCAAGGCCCGCCAGCAGGGCTTCAGCGAGGGCGTCAAGGCGGGCAAGCTGGCGGCGCAGGAGGACTGCAACAGCAAGCCCAAGCCGCACAAGAAGCCCGGACTCACCGCCCAGGACGCGGCCGTCGAAGCCGCGTTCGAACAGGGCTTCCTCGCCGGCGCCCAGAGCGCCTTCGCGAAGTTCTGCCGCACCTGAGCCGGAAGGGGCCGTAGCGTCATGAACTCCCGTACCCGGCTGGCCGTTCTGTCTCCGTTCCTCGTCTCGTGCGTCGCCCTCGGGCCGGTCGCCGTGGCGCAGGCCCCGGCGGCCGTCCCGGCCGGCAGCTGCACGGTCAAACCGTCGGACGACGGTGTGACCGTGACCGTGACCGGCGTGGACTTCATCGGCACCGGCGGAGCCGGCCTGCGCGGTGACGACGGCGGCTTCATCGGCATCGGAAACCTCGACGGGGTGGCCCCGCCCGGGTTCTTCGTCCGGACCGGCCTGCCACCCGGCGAGTACCTCGTCCAGCAGCAGAAGGGCCCGGTGGTGAAGTGCAAGGCCGTCGGGTCCGACAAGGCCACGAACAGCAAGAGCGTGCGGGAGGCCCGCCAACAGGGATTCAGCGCGGGCGTCAAGGCCGGCAAACAGGCGGCGCAGGAAGACTGCGACAGCAAGCCCAAGCCGCACAAGAAGCCCGGACTCACCGCCCAGGACGCGGCCGTCGAAGCCGCGTTCGAACAGGGCTTCCTCGCCGGCGCCCAGAGCGCCTTCGCGAAGTTCTGCCGCACCTGAGCCGCCGCCCCGGCCCCCTGGCCCCGGCCATCCTGCCACCCGGCCCGCCGCCACCCGTTCCGAAGGGACCGGGCTTCGCCTACCGGGCGGGCGGGGCCGGGGCAGTACCGGTGTCCGTGGGGGTGCCGGAGTCCGTGGAGGTCCCGGAGTCCGTGGGGGTGCCGGTGTCCGTCGGGGTGCCGGAGTCCGCGGAGCTTCCCTGATCCGTCGGAGTGCCGGAGTCCGCCGGTGTTCCCGGGTCGGTGGGAGTTCCCGCGTCCCGCTGCCTGTCGGTGTCCGACTCGCTCTCCGTGGGCGTTCCCGTGTCCGTCGGGCTGCCGGTGTCCGCGTCGGAGGACGGGCCGGTCGGGGCGTCCGTGCCGGTCGGCGTGCCCGTGTCCGTGGGCGTACCCGTACCCGTATCCGTGGGCGGGCCCGTGTCGGACGGCGGGCGGGACGGCGGAGCCGTCGTCACCGGCGGCTTCGGTACCACCGGCGGTTCGACGCGCTGGTCGGGATCCGGCTTCGCGCCCCGGTCGCGCTCGTACCAGCGCCGGTTCTCGTGGTCGTAGATCACGATCTTGTTGACGATCTTCACCGAGGGCGCGATCACCACCACGTTCTGCGGGTGGTACGCGCTCCACGGCTGCCCGTACCTCTTCGAGCCGGGTTTCAGGGCCACCGGCTCCCCCAGCGGGTTCCCGCACGCGCACCGCACCCGGGGCACCCCTCGGTCGTCCACCAGCACGGCCGTCCCGGCCTGGAGAACGGCCTGGTAGGGGGTGGCGCGGCCGTCCTTGTACCCGTGGTTCGTGACCCGCGTGTCCAGACGCAGCCGGACCGGTGTCAGGGAGCGCAGGTAGTCCGGGACGGCCGCGGGGCGGATGCCCAGGGCCTCGGCGAACGCGCTGTTCTTGGCCGGCTCCGCCACCAGCACCCGTACCTGCTTCTCGACGTCGCAGCTGGCCAGGTCCTGGGTCCCGCCGTACAGGCCGGGCTGGGCGCCGCTGACGGAGCGGGTGGCGGTGGTGCCGGTGGTGGGCACGGGGCCCGTGGGCGTCGGCTGGGGTTCCTCGGCGCCCGGGGCCCTCGCGGTGGACTCCGTGAACGGGTCCTGCCCCACGGACCCCGCCGGCTGGAGGAAGACCTCGCCGCCGGTGGTCGGCGTACCACTGGGCCGGGTCAGCACCACGATGAGCGCCACGGCCGCGGCCACCGCCACCAGCCCGGCCGCCAGCCGGGGCCCGGACCGCCACCAGGGCCTTCCGGGAGGCCGCCCGCCGGGAGACTGCCCGCCCGGGGGCGGCCCGGAGGGACCGGAACCGCCCGGAGGAACGGGGCCGGGCGGACCGCCCGGCCCCTGCGGCGGCGGGCCCTGCCGACCGCCCGAGAGCGGCCCGGACGGGGGGCCCGCAGGACGGCCGGACGGCGGTATGCCCGAAGGTTGCGTGGTCACGGATGCCCTCCGTACGCAGAAGTTCCCGGTCCCGGCTGGACGCTCCGCCCGCAGACCCACCCCTACGGGTGCGTTCCTCGCAGTATCCGGGCATCCGTCGGCGCGCCGCGCGATCGGGTGGGCCGTTCAGGTGGTGCCCGCGCAGGGCGGTGCCTACGGTTGCAAGGTGAGCCGTACGCCGAGGGCGACACCGACCGGGGGTTCCTCCACGAGGGCGTGGCGCGACGCGCTCGTCGCCGTCATCGCCGGCTTCGCGGTGATGACGGTGGTCGGCGCGGCCGGACTGGCCTGCGCCGGCGCCGGTGACCTGCCGGGGGGCGCGTTCCCCCGCGTGGTCGCCGCCGTCGTCGTGATGGCCGCCGGCGGGTCGGTCGAGGTGTCGGGCGGGGCGGGTCTCCTCGCGGGCGCGGACGCGAGCCTGGCCGTGCTGCCGCTCTCGGTGAGCCTGGCCGGAGCCCTCACGGCCGGCTTCTGCTTCCTGCGCCCCCTGCACAACCGGGCCGTGGCCGGGCCCCGCGAACTGGCGGGGCGGGCGCTTCCGTTGGTGGTGCTGTGGCTCCTCGCACTGACCGGCTGCGCGCTCCTGGCCCGCCAGGACTTCGGGATCTCCACCGGCGACTCGCCCGTCGGCGAGATCGGTGAACTCCTCGGCTCCGCACCGACGGTGGGGTTCCGTGCGGCCGTTCCCGCCACGCTCCTGTTCGGACTGCTCTGGATCCTGGGGCTGTTGCTGGTCTGCCTGCTGGTCTCCCGCCGCGCGCCGCTGCCGGCCGGGCTGGTCCGCTTCCACACCGCGGTGCGGCCCGCCGCGTTCGCCACGGTGGCGCTGCTGCTCGCGTACGTCGTCCTCGGCATCGTCGTCGGACTGGTCGTCGCCGCGACCCAAGGCCATCCCGGGCGGACCCTGGCCGTGGTCCTGCTCGGCCTGCCCAACCTGGTCTGGATCGCGCTCACCCTGGGCTTCGGCGGCGCCTGGCAGGGCAACGTGGAGGGGCCGTTCGGGCTCCCCGTGCCGCAGTCGCTGGACCAGGTCCTGCGCGGCCCCGACCTGTCCACGGTGGACGTCGCCTCGCTCGCGGAGCGGGACTCCCGGGCCTGGTGGCTGGTGGTGGTCGCCGCCGTCCTGCTGCTGGGTGCGGGCGTACTGACGGCCGTACGGTCTCCCGCGCGCGTCCGGCCCTGGCAGCACGCCCTGCACCTCGGCGTGGCCCTGGCGCTGGCGACGCTCGCGGTGTGCCTGCTGGCCGGGGTTCGGGCCCGGTTCGGGCTGTCCCTGCTCGGCATCGGCGACGTGGACGGGCTCGGCGGCCGGGTCGAACTCACCGCCCTTCTGGGCCGCACGGTGGGCCTCGCCCTCCTCTGGGGAGCGGTGGCGGGCTTCCTCGGCGCCCTGCTGGCCCGCCCGCTGCACCGGCGGGGCCGCGTCGACCCGCCTTCCGGGGCCGGGCGGTAGCAGCCGGAGTACGCGGGCCACCGCCCCGCCGCCGGTCGGGGCGTTCGCTCAGGGCCCGCCGTGGAACACGGGCCCCGCCCAGTGCGGCGGAGGCGGGGGCGGACCGGACGGGGAGCCGTCGGTGAACCTCGGCGGCCGGGGGGCACCGGCACCCGCCCGACGCAGAGCCCCGGTGAACTCCAGGCAACTGCCCCACCGGTCCTCCGGCGACTTGGCCAGCGCTTTCGCCAGCACCTCGTCCAGCGCCGCCGGCAGGTCCGGCCGCCGGGAGGTCGGCGGTGGCGGCGGATCGTACTGGTGGGCCCAGAGCAGGGCCATGTCGTCGTCCCGCCGGAAGGGCGGCCCGCCCACCAGCATCTCGTAGACCACGCACCCCAGGCTGTAGACGTCGCAGCGGCCGTCCACCGGCTTCCCCGAGATCTGCTCCGGCGCGACGTAGTCCAGCGTCCCCACGAACTGCCCGACGCTCGTGAAGCCGGTCAGGGAGAGCGACTTCTTCGTCAGCCCGAAGTCCGTGAGGTAGACGTGCTCGGGGTGGTCGCTGTCCGTGCCCGCCGCGACCAGGACGTTCCCCGGCTTGACGTCCCGGTGGACCAGGTCGTGGGCGTGCGCCGCGTCCAGCGCGGAGGCCACCTGGCCGGCGATCCGGGCCGCGGTCCCCACCGGCAGCGGCCCGGTCCGGTCGAGCAGGGCCCGCAGGTCCTGCCCGGCGACGTACCGCATCGCGATGTACAGCAGGCCGTCCGTCTCCCCCGCCTCGAAGACCGGCACGATGTGCGGGTGGTCGATGGCCGCGGCCACCTTCGACTCGTGGGCGAAGCGCAGCCGGAAGGTGTCGTTCCGCGCGAGTTCGGGGGCGAGCAGCTTCAACGCCACCGTCCGGTCCAGCCGCAGGTCCCGCGCCCGGTAGACGACCGCCATCCCGCCACGGCCGATCTCGTCCTCCACCCGGTATCCGGCGATCAGCCTCCCGCGCAGGTCCGACGGGCGCCCGGCGACCGGCTCCGCGTCCGGAACTTCGACCCGATCCGCGGCGCGGCCCCGCTCCGGGCCCGTCACCGCCCGCCGCCTTCCCCGGCGGCGCCGGGCCGGCCGCCGGGGGCGTCGACGACACGGGTGGGCTCGTGCCCCGGCGTCCCTCCCGGAGCCACCTCGGCGTCCGCCTCCGCATCAGCTTCCGGTGGAACACCCGGTCCCGCCACGACCGCGTAGGTCGCCAGGCGGGTGCCGTCCCCGTACAGCCAGCGCCCGGCGGCCTCGTCGTACAGCCAGACCGCCTCCCCGTCGATGACGATCCCGGCGCGCAGCCCGCGTACGGAGGCCCGGAAGCCCTCCCCGTCCGCCCGCCCGGCGGCCAGCCCGTCGACGGCCCGCCGGTAGCGGTCCAGCGCGTCGGCGCCGCGCGCGAGCAGCGGCCGCGGGTCCTCGGCGCGGCCGGGCGGCCGGCCGCCGGTCGTGGGCGGCGGCTGCGGTACGGCGACCAGGAGCCGCCCGTCCACCCAGGCGGACCAGCCGTTGGCGCAGAGGATCTCCCCCCACTCGGCCCGCCGGGACAGCAGCCGGACCGGAAGGAAGGGGTCCAGTGGCGCCGTGGGCCGCGACTCGTCCGGGGTCTCCCAGGCGGGCAGCCCGTCCTGCGGCACGACGTGCGTCGGCCGGAAGTCCGCGGCGCCCCCGGGGTCCGTCGTCGGATTCGCCATCGGCTACTTCCGCATGATCGCGGGCTCGTGGCGCCGCAGCAGCCGGACGACCAGCACCCCGAACAGCACGGACAGGGCGACGAGCATCCCCATGTTGAGCAGCCACACCCTGGCGCTGTGCGCGAACAGCGGGTCGTCGGTGAGGGGGCCGGGAACGATGGCGCCGAGGTCGATGGTGCCCGCCATGGCGCCGAGCGCCCACCGGGAGGGTACGAACCAGGCCAGCTGCTCGATGACGGGTACGCCGTCCAGCTGGAGCAGCGCGCCGCAGAAGACCACCTGCACGATGGCGAGGAGGACCAGCAGCGGCATGGTGACCTCCTCCTTCCTGACCAGCGCGGAGACCAGCAGGCCGAGCGTCATCGCGGTGAACGACAGCAGCGCGACGGCGAGGATGATCTCCACGAGGGGTGGCAGGAACACCCCCCGGCCGCCCGGGGCCCCCAGGTTCACCCCGAAGAGGCCGACGAGCGTGAGCACCACTGCCTGGGCCACGGTGATCGCGCCGAGCACCACCACCTTGGACATCAGGTAGGCGGAGCGCGACAGGCCGACGGCCCGCTCGCGCTGGTAGATGGTCCGTTCCTTGACCAGCTCGCGCACCGCGTTGGCGGCGCCCGTGAGCACGCCGCCGACGCACAGGATGAGCAGGGCGTTGATCGCGGTCTCCTGGGTGAGCGTGCCGCCCGCGAGGGCGCGGGCCATGGCTCCCATCACGAACGGGAGGGCGATCATGATGGCGAGGAAGGTCCTGTCGGCGCTGAGCGCGGCCGCGTACCGCCGGACCAGCGTGGACAGCTGGGAGCCCCAGCTCTGCGCCTTCGGCGGGGCCGGAACGAACCCGGCGGGTCCGGCCGGGCCGTCGGCGCCGTCCCGGCGGGGGGTCCGGGACGCGGCCGCGGCGTACGTGCGGTACGGGACCGAGGCGGCGTACTCGCCCGCCCAGTCGCGGCCCCTGTCGTTCTCGAAGGCTTCGAATGCCTCGGGCCACTGGCTGTAGCCGAAGTAGCCGAGCGTCTCCCCGGGCGGCCCGAAGTAGGCGATGCGTCCGCCCGGGGCGAGGACGAGCAGGCGGTCGCAGACGTCCAGGCTGAGCACGCTGTGGGTGACCACGATGACGGTGCGGCCGTCGTCGGCGAGGCCGCGCAGCATGTGCATCACGGACCGGTCCATGCCCGGGTCGAGGCCGGAGGTGGGCTCGTCCAGGAAGAGCAGCGAGGGCTTCGTCAGCAGCTCCAGGGCGACGGAGACGCGTTTGCGCTGCCCGCCGGAAAGGCTGTGGATGGGCTGGTCGGCGCGCTCCCCCAGGCCGAGTTCGCCGATCACCTCGTCGACCCGGGACCGCCGTTCGGCCTTGGCGGTGTCCTGGGGGAAGCGCAGTTCGGCGGCGTAGGCGAGGGCGCGGCGGACGGTGAGCTGGGCGTGCAGGATGTCGTCCTGCGGGACGAGGCCGATGCGGCTGCGCAGTTCGGCGTAGTCGCGGTAGAGGTCGCGTCCGTCGTAGTAGACGGTGCCTCGGTCCGCGGGGCGCAGGCCGGTCAGGGCGCCGAGGAGGGTGGACTTGCCGGCGCCGCTGGGGCCGACGACGGCGAGCAGGCACTTCGCGCCGACCGGGAAGGAGATGTCGTCGAGGAGGGTCTTGCGGCCGTGGTCGACGGCGACGGTGAGGTTCTGGACGTCGAGGGAGACCTCGCCCGTGTCCACGTACTCCTGGAGCTGGTCGCCGACGAGGCAGAAGACGGAGTGGCCGATGCCGACGATGTCGCCCTCGGCGAGGCGGGCGGTCCCTTGGACGGGGGCGCCGTTGAGGTAGGTGCCATTGTGGCTGCCGAGGTCGGCGATCTCGTACGTGCCGTCGGCGCGGGCGCGCAGTTCGGCGTGCCGGCGGGAGACGACGAGGTCGTCGACGACGAGGTCGTTGCCGGGGGCGCGGCCGATGCGCACGGCGGTGCGGGCGGGCAGCGGGCGGACGGCGGTGGGCTGCCGGAAGGTGCCGGTCAGGGCCGGGTACGACACCCGGGACGGCCGGGCCCCACCCGGTACGGGCGGCCCGGAGGCGGACGGCGGCGGGGGCGGCGGCCCGGCCGCGGCCCCCGCGACGGGCCGTACGGCCGCGGGAGGCGCGACGGGCGGCTCGGCCGCGGGGGGCTCCGGTCCGAGCAGCCGCGCGCGCGGGCCGTCGGCGGCGTGGCCGAAGCGCAGTTCGCTGCCGGGCCCGACGCTCCACGCGTGCACGCGGCGGCCGTCGGCCCAGGTCCCGTTGGTGCTGTCCTCGTCCTCCACCGTCCAGTGGTCGCCGTCCGGTCGCAGGACGGCGTGGTGCCAGGAGACGCGGGCGTCGTCGAGGCAGATCTCGCAGAGGGGGTCCCGGCCGACGTGGTAGATCCGCCCGGGGCTCATCGCGGTGGAGCCCCGTTCGGTCTCCAGGACGAGTTCGGGCGCGGTCGGCACTCCGGGGCGCTGGACCATGAGCAGATTTTCCCACGATCCGGCCGACCCGGCAGCGGCCGCACATCGTCGCAGGTCAGCGCCCTCTTATGGGGAATGACAACGGTCCCCGTTGCAGCCTTTGCCCATCGCGCCAGGGTGCGCTTCACTTCACGCGACGGAACCGGACACACGGGTGACGCGATGAGACGGGGGACCCCATGAGCGGGCACGACCACGATCACGGTGACGCGCACGGAGGGCACGGGCACGGACCAGGCGGACACGGCCACGGCGTGTCCGCGGACGCCGACCGGCGCTGGCTGGGAATCGCGCTCGGCCTGATCGGCGCGTTCATGGCCGTGGAGGTGTGCGTCGGCGTCATGGCCCACTCGCTGGCCCTGATCTCCGACGCCGCCCACATGCTGACCGACGCCGTCTCGATCGTCCTGGCCCTGATCGCGATGCGGCTCGCGGCCCGCCCGGCGCGCGGCGGCTTCACCTACGGCCTCAAGCGCGCGGAGATACTCTCCGCGCAGGCCAACGGCCTGACGCTGCTCCTGCTGGCGGTCTGGCTGGCGTACGAGGCGGTGCGGCGCCTGGTGGATCCGCCGCCGGTCGAGGGCGGGCTGGTCCTGGTGACCGCGTTGGCGGGCATCGTCGTCAACGTGATCGCGGCCTGGTGCATATCCAGGGCGAACCGGTCCTCGCTCGCCGTCGAGGGCGCCTACCAGCACATCCTGAACGACCTGTTCGCGTTCATCGGGACCGCGGTGGCCGGTCTGATCGTTCTGACCACCGGTTTCCGGCAGGCCGACTCCATCGCCACCCTCGTGGTGGTGGTGCTGATGGTCAAGGCGGGCTACGGGCTGGTCCGCGAGTCCGGCCGGATCCTCCTGGAGGCGGCGCCGGCCCACGTGGACCCGGACGCGGTCGGCGACCGGCTGGCGGGGCACCCGCCGGTGGCCGAGGTGCACGACCTGCACATCTGGACGATCACGTCGGGCCAGGCGGCGCTGTCGGCGCATGTGCTGGTGGAACCGGCGGGCGACTGCCACGCCGTGCGCCGCGACCTGGAACGGCTGCTGGACAAGGAGTACGGGATCACGCACACCACCCTCCAGGTGGACCACACCCAGGACACCCTGCTCACCGTCGGCCGGGCCGGCGAGGACCCGTCCGGCGACCCGCACTGCGCGGACGCGCACGGCCCGGTCCACCGTCAGGGTCCGCACGACCACTGACGGGCCGGCGCCCGGTCCGCGCGATTCCCGGCCGGGGAGCACTGGGACGGTCCGGTCCGGGGCATGGATGGACCCATGACGCACAAGCGCAGTGCCGGGCTGTTCCTCTTCCGCCGCACCGGTGGGGAGGACGGCCCCGGCGCCGAGGTCCTGCTCGGGCACATGGGCGGTCCGCTCTGGGCCGGGCGGGACGAGGGGGGCTGGGCCATCCCGAAGGGCGAGTACGGGCCGGACGAGACGCCGCGGGACGCGGCCCGCCGGGAGTTCACCGAGGAGATCGGGCTGCCGCCGCCGGAAGGCCCGTACCTGCCACTCGGCGAGGTGCGGCTGACCAGCGGGAAGCTGGTGACGATCTGGGCGGTGGAGGCGGACCTCGACCCCGCGCTGATGGTGCCCGGGACGTTCTCGATGCAGTGGCCCCCGCACTCCGGGGAGGTGCGGGAGTTCCCCGAACTGGACCGGGTGGCCTGGTTCACCCCTGAGGTGGCCGAAAGGAAGTTGATTCCCTCTCAGATTCCTTTTCTGGAGAGGCTGTTGGTGCTCCTGAAGGGTTGACCCGACCTTTACTTGCCAGCAAACCCCACCTGCGTGGACATTGCACATATGACGAGCGTCGTGCTGGTGGGAACCCTGGACACCAAGGGTGTGGAGTACGGCTGGCTGCGCGAGAGGCTGACGCGGGCCGGCGTCGAGGTGGTACTGGTCGACACGGGCATCATGGGCGAACCCCGGGTGCCCGCCGACGTGCCGCGTGAGGCGGTGGCCAGAGCCGCGGGAACGGAACTGTCGGAGCTTCGCACGGCCGCCGACCGGGGCGCGGCCGTGACCACGATGGCCCGGGGCGCCGAGGCGACCCTGCTGCGTCTGCACGCCGGGGGCCGGCTGCACGGGGTGCTCGCGATCGGCGGCAGCGGCGGCACCTCGATCGCCACCCGGGCGATGCGGGCCCTGCCGCTGGGCGTGCCCAAGGTGATGGTCTCCTCGATGGCGTCCGGGGACGTGGGCCCGTACGTCGGATCCTCGGACATCACGATGATGTACAGCGTGGTGGACATCGCGGGGATCAACAGCGTCTCCGCCCCGGTCCTCGCCAACGCGGTCGAGGCGGTCGCCGGGATGGCCAGGGCACACGCCCGCGCCTCCCGGGACCCGGACCGCCCCGCCGCCCTGGGGGCGGGCACCCGGCCCCTGATCGCGACGAGCATGGCGGGGGTCACCACGGTCGGCGTGGACGCGGCCCGCGAACGCCTGACGGAGCTGGGCTACGAGGTGCTGGTCTTCCACGTCAGCGGCGCCGGCGGCCGCACCCTGGAGACCCGGGCCGGCCAGGGCGTCTTCGCCGGGGTACTCGACCTCACCCTCAGCGAGCTCGCCGACGACCTGTGCGGGGGCATCCTCACCGCCGGCCCGGACCGGCTCAGCGCGGCCGGCCGGGCCGGGGTTCCGCAGGTGGTGAGCCTGGGGGCGCTGGACATGGTCAAGTTCGGCCCGCTGGAGAGCCTGCCGGAACGGGCCCGCTACCGGCGCGTCCGCGTCCACAACCCGTCCATCACGGTGATCCGTACGACCGAGGACGAATGCGCCGAGCTCGGCCGCCGGGTCGCGGCCAGACTCCGCGCGGCGACCGGCCCCGCGGCCGTGTGCGTCCCGCTCCGCGGACTCTCCACCCTCGGCGCCCCCGGCGGGCCCTACCGTGACCCCCGCGCGGACGGGGCCCTGTTCTCGGCGCTGCGCGACGGATTGCGGGGCAGCGCCGTCCGGCTGTACGACTACGACACCCACATCAACGACCCGGCTTTCGGCCGGGCCGCGGCCGACCGGCTGCACACGATGATCGGCGCGGTGCGGTCCGCCGCCTGAGACTCCCCGCACGGACGGGAACCGGCCGTGGCGCAATGCGTGTCCCAGGGGGTGGCCGGCCGGCGACCGGACGGCCCGGGGACAGGACGCCGTCACGGCGTGGAGGGGACGGGAACGATGAAGAGCACGTGGACGGTCCCCGGTTACACCGAGGTCCGGGAACTCGGCTCGGGGGGCAGCGGACGGGTGGTGCTCGCCGTCCACGACGGCACGGGCACCGCCGTCGCGGTGAAGTACCTCAGCGACCGGCTGCGCGAGGACCCCGCCTTCGTCGGGGAGTTCCGGGCCGAGGCGCGGCTCCTCGGCGGGCTGCGGACCCCGTACGTGGTGGGGCTGTACGAGTACGTGGAGGCGCCCGGCGGCGCGGCCATCGTGATGGAGCTGGTCGACGGCATCTCCCTGCGCGCGCTGCTGAAGCGGTCCGGGCGGGCCGACGCCGAGGCCGCGCTGGTGGTGCTGAAGGGCTCCCTCCTCGGTCTGGCGGAGGCGCACCGGGTGGGGGTCGTCCACCGGGACTACAAGCCGGAGAACGTGCTGGTCGCGGCGGACGGGTCGTCGAAGCTGGTGGACTTCGGGATCGCGGCGGACCGCGGCACCACGCCCGGCGTGGCCGGGACCCCCGCCTACATGGCCCCGGAGCAGTGGCAGGGCCGCCCGGCCTCGCCCGCCGCCGACGTGTACGCGGCGACGGCGACCTTCTTCGAGTGCCTGACCGGGCGCAAGCCCTACGACGGGGAGAACTTCGCGGAGCTGGCGGTCCAGCACATCGAGGCCCCGGTCCCGGAGACCGAGGCCCCCGAGCCCGTACGCCCGCTGATCCGGCGGGGCCTGGCCAAGCTGCCGGAGCAGCGGCCGGAGAACGCCGAGGCGTTCGTGGCGGAGCTGGAGGGCGTGGCCCTGGCCGCGTACGGGCCGCGGTGGGAGGAGCGCGGGCAGCGCAAGCTGGCGGCGCTGGCCGCGCTGCTGCCGCTGCTGTTCCCCTCGGCCACCGCCGCCGCCCAGGGGACCACGGCGGTGGCCTCGACCACGCTGCGCGGGGCCTCCGGCCGGGCCCCCGGCCGCGGCGGTCTGCTCGCGGCGGGCCTGGCGCTGGTCCTGGGCACGGTGCTGCTGTTCACGACGGACGCGATCGGCGGCACCCCCGGCGGGGCCTCGGCGCTGAGCGCGTTCGCCACGACCAGCGCCGCCCCGCCGGGACCGGGCTCGCCGACCGGGACCGCGGGCCCGTCCCCGAGCCCCTCGGCGTCGGCGAGCCCCTCGGCGTCGGCCTCGGTGAGCCCCTCGCCGTCCCCGTCGCCGTCCTCCTCCCCGTCGCCGTCCGCGTCCCCTTCACCCGGCGCCACCACCACGGCGCCGCCGACCCCGACGACGGGCGTGACGGCCGCGCCCACGCCCACCCCGACGCCGACACCCACGCCCACACCCACACCGACGCTGAAGGTCACCAAGCTCGACGTGTCGCTGCGGCCCGGCTACTACACCGGGCAGGCGACCGTCTCGCTCGCCACCCAGGGCACCGGATCCGTCACCGTCGTCCTGCAGTGGTACCTCGGCGACGCGGCGGGCGCGTTGTCCGTGCCCGACGGCACGGACACGGTCGTGGTCCCGTCCGGTTCCGTGGCCCCTGTGATGCTGTCCCACACCTTCACCCGCGGACGCGGCTGCTACGGCGGGGTCCGCGTCACGACCAAGCCCGCCGCCGCGAACGGCTCCGCGTCGGACTCCCAGTACCTGCCGCGCTGTCAGGGGCCCGCCCGATGAGCGATCCCCGCGCCCCCGAGGACGACGGGTACAGCGCCACGGTGCTCGGCAGCCACTGGTTCTCCGGCCCGCCCGAGCCGGCCGGGGTCGCCCCCGACCGGGTCGAGGGCTCCGTGCTCCGGTTCGGCCCCGGAGTGACCGCGGCCCTGCCCGCGCCGTTCCCCGTCACCGCGCGAGCGGCCGCCGCGCCCCGCGGGCGGCGGGCCGCCGGGCTGCGCCGGTACGCGCTGGCGGGGCTGGTGCTGCTCGTCGTGCTCGCGTACCTCGGCTGGCAGCGGTACGGTCCCGCCCTCGAGGTCCGCGACGTGGCCGTGACCACCGCCGCCGGCGGCCCGTCGTGCGACACGACGGCCGATGTGGTGGCCCTCGTACGGACCAACGGGCGCGCGGGCACGCTGACCTACCGCTGGATCCGCAGCGACGGCACGCGCTCCGAGCGGCTGACCGAGCGGGTGCCGCGCGGGCAGCGGGAGGCGCGGCTGCACCTGCTGTGGACGTTCCGGGGGGCGGGCAGCTACCCCGCGAAGGCGGAGCTGGAGCTGCTGTCGCCCGGGCCGCGCACGGCCTCGGTGGAGTTCACGTACCGCTGCCGGCCGTAGCCGTGCGGGAGGCGGGTGCGCCCGGCCCGCGTCGGGTTCCCAGCGGAACAGCCGCAGACCGGCCGTTCGGCCCCGTGCCGGGGCCCGTCGGCCGTCCTTCCGGCCTAGACGGCCGGGGCCGTCCGGCCGAAGCGCGGCCCCCCGCCCGCTGGTTGACTCGAAGGTGTTGACGAGGGCGCGCAGGGCGCCCTTCGGCACCGTCGCGTGTCACGCTCCAGCCGGCGACACACCCCAACCGGAGCGTGGCCGTCCCGCACGGATGCCAAGTCCGCGCGGGAGGCCCGCAGCCGCTTTGGGGAGTGGCTGCGGGCCGCTTGCCATGGCCTGGGCGCGGGCACCGGGGCGCGGTGTCAGGACCGGGCGTGCGCCGTGATGTCCGCCTCGAACTCCCCCGTCATCGCCGGGGTCACCGTGGGCCGGCACTGCCGGACCGCCTCCAGGTAGTCCCGGGTGGTCGCACCGAGCTGCGCGGCGGCCGCGCCGCGCGCGCCCACCGCCTCCAGGTCCCGTTCGAAGGACACCTGCGCCGCGATCCGCGCCGCGTGCTCGATGTCGGCCGGGGTGAACAGCTCGGTGGCCGCCACCAGGGCCGCCACGTCGACGTCGGCGCGTCCCGCCGTGTAGCGGGACCAGATCGCGGCGCGGGCCCCGGCGTCGGGGGTGCCGATCGGGATCAGGTAGTCGAAGCGCCCGGGCCGCAGGAAGGCCGGGTCCAGGGAGCGGATGGAGTTGGTGGCGCAGACCAGCAGCCGCTCGTCGCCCTCGCGGAAGCGCGGTATCAGCTTCAGCAGCTCGTTCGTCACCCCGTGGATGCCGCCGGGCTGCGCGGGCTCGGTGCGCCGGGGCGCGATCTCCTCGACCTCGTCGATGAAGACGAGCACCCGCTCCAGTTCGGCGATCCGCGCGAAGGCGTCGCGCAGCGCCGCCGCCAGGTTGCCCTCGTCGGCGAGGCGGGACGGCAGCAGTTCGACGAACGGCCAGCCCAGCCGGGAGGCGATGGCCCGGGCGAAGGTGGTCTTGCCGGTGCCGGGCGGCCCGAAGAGGGCGATGGCGCGCGGGGCCCGCACCCCGTGCGCGGCGGCCCGTTCCGGCTCGGCCAGCGGCAGGACCACGCGCCGCTCGATGAGGTCCTTCTCCTTCTCCATCCCGGCGACCCCGGTCCACAGGTCGTTGGGGAGGAAGCGGCCGCCGAGGTCGTCGAGGAGACCGGCCGCGGGTCCGTGCAGCGGCTCGGTCTTCTCGAAGTAGGCGACGGCGGGCTGCCGGGTATAGCCGGCGTTGAGCAGTCCCTCGCCGAGCAGGTCCTCCTCGGGCAGGACGTACGCGATCCTGCCGACGCGGGCGGCGATGAGCCGCCGCTCCAGCTCGACGAGCAGGGCGCTGGCCAGGCCCCGGCCGCGCCAGCCCGCGGCGATCGCGATGCGCATCACCCAGGCCCGCTCACCGGTGACGCCGGCGAGGGCCGCGCCGATCGGTACGCCCTGGTGGACGGCGACCACGCAGGGCTGCCGGTCGGTGAGGGCGCTGATGCACTCGGCGAGCGAGAACACGGACTCCTGGCCGAGTTCGGCCGTGGTGTCGATCAGGTGGACCACTGCGGCGAGATCGCTCTCGCGGTAGTCGTGGATGAGCCAGTTCACCGGGTACCGCCCCTCGTTCGTGCTCCTGCGGTGAGGCTAGGGGCGGGTGGGCCCGCCGATCACGCTCCGCGGTGCACAACAGCCGGTCCGCAAACCGTCCGTGTCGTCCATAGACTGGTGCGTTCCGCCGAAACGGAACCCGGGAACGCCCCGCGCGTTCATCGCTTCCGACGGCTCCGCCCGCCCGGCTGCCGCTCTGGCCTGCTATGGCCCGGTTTCACATCCGGCTCACGGGATTCACAGCAGATTCATACGGAACTACGGGCTCCGGACAAAGGTTCGCCGGGCAGGGTCGGAACATGATCCCGCGCATGCGTTCCCATCCCCGTGCCGCCGGACGAGCCCGGGCCCGTGCCCGGCAGGCGTCCCGGATCGCGCTCGTGCTGGCCGCGCTGACCGCGCTGCTCGGCGTGGCCCTGCCGGACGCGGCGCCCGACCGGCCGCTCGGCGTCACGGCGCGGGCCGTGCCCGACGCCACGGCGAACCGGGTGGGCGCCCTGTTCACGGACGGGCTCGACGGGGGCCACTTCTGCACCGCCTCGGTGGTACGCAGCGACGACGGCGACGTGATCGCGACCGCCGCGCACTGCCTGGGCGCCCCGGACACCACGTTCTTCGTGCCGGGCTACCGGGACGGCAGCGCACCGTACGGCCTGTGGCGGATCACCGGCGTCCACGTCGCCGCGGGCTGGACGGACGACCGGGACCCCGACGAGGACATCGCCTTCGCGACGGTGGCGCCGGTGGACACCGGCCGGGACGTGCGGGTGGAGGACCTGGTGGGCGGCTTCCCGGTGGCGGACGACCAGCCCGGGGAGGCCACGGTGGAGGTCGTCGGCTACCCGCGCGCGCTGGAGGCACCGCTGCGCTGCGCCAACACCACCGATCTGATCTCACCGACGCAGCGCCGGATCGGCTGCCCGGACCTCAGTGGCGGCACCAGCGGCAGCCCCTGGCTGGTCAACGGTGCGCTGGCCGGGGTACTGGGCGGGTACGAGGGCGGCGGCACGGTTCCGGAAGTCTCCTACAGCGCCGTACTGGGCGACCGGGCCGCGGCCCTGTACCGCGCGGCGGCGGCCACGGGCTGACGCGCCCGCCGGGGCCGCCCGCGGCCCCGGGCGCGGCCCGGCAGGCTCCGCCGGTTCAGGCGTCGGCGGACCGGCCGCCCGGCGCGGGGACGAACGGCTCGAACCAGGTGGGCTCGTCCAGCAGCGCCTGGTGGACGCGGTCGAGGGAGAACCGTTCCAGCGGCGGCAGCGCGTCCACCTCGAACCAGGCGACCTCCAGCGACTCGCTGTCGTTGGCGCGGGCGTCCCCGCCCGTCGCCCGGCAGCGGAAGGTGATGTCCTGGAACTGGCAGACGTCGCCGTTGGGGTAGGTGACGGGCGCGAGCATCTGTACGAGGACCACCCGCTCCGGCACGCACGTCACGGCCGTCTCCTCGAACACCTCGCGCACGGCGGTCTCGGCCGGCTGCTCCCCCGGCTCGCAGATCCCGCCGACCACCGACCAGCGCCCGTTGTCGCTGCGCCGGCCGAGCAGCACCCGGCCCCGGTCGTCGAAGACGATCGCCGTCACCCCTGGCAGCAGGAGCAGCTGGTGACCGGCGGTGGCGCGGATCGCGCGGATGAAATCGGGTGTGGTCATCCCCCGACCCTACGATCGCGGGCCGCCGTCCCCCGCGTCAGGCCGGGCGGCGGGCGCGGATCCGGCGTGCCGCGGTCCAGCCGAGGCCGGCCGCGGCGAGGACGAGCAGCACGTATTCCGGCAGCGGCCCCACGACGGTGGCCGGGGTGCGGGTGGAGCGCAGCGGGATCTCGGCGACGAGCGCGTCCGCGGTGAACATCTTCGTCTGCGCGACGACGCGGCCGTCGGGGCGGATCACCGCGCTGACGCCGCTGGTGACGGGGACGAGTACGGTCCGGCTGTGCTCGACGGCGCGGACCCGGTCCATGGCCAGCTGCTGGTAGGTCATCTGGCTCCGGCCGAACGTGGCGTTGTTGCTGGGTACGGTGATGACCTGGGCACCGGCCCGGACGGTGGAACGGACGGCGTCGTCGAAGGCGGCCTCGAAGCAGGTGACCATCCCGACCCCGCTGCCCGCCATGTCGAAGACGCCGGGGTCCTTGCCGGGGCCGAAGTCTCGGCGGACCCGGTCCACGTCGGAGCTGAAGAGCCGGACGAAGGAGCGCATCGGGATGCGCTCGCCGAAGGGCTGGATCTTGCGCTTGTCGTAGGTCTCGGTGGGTCCCTTGACCGGGTCCCACAGGATCATCGTGTTGCGCAGCGGGCCGGTCTCCGGGGCCACGACGGCTCCGATCGCGACGGGTACGCCGATGGCCTTGACCGCCTTGTCGATGACGGCGCGGGCGTCGGGCTCGGCGTAGGGGTCGAGGTCGGAGGAGTTCTCCGGCCAGAGGACGAGGTCGGGCTTGGGCACGCGGCCGGCCTTGACGTCCTCGGCGAGCTGGACGGTGCGCGCCGCGTGGTTGTCGAGGACCTGGCGGCGCTGGGAGTTGAAGTCGAGGCCGAGGCGCGGCACGTTGCCCTGGATGAGCGCGGCGGTGACGGTCCCGTCCTCGGCCGCGTCGGAGACGAGCGGCCGGGCGGCCAGGCTCGCGCCGACCGGAACGGCGACCGCGAGCGCGGCCAGCGCGGCCGTGGCCCGGCGGGGGTTGCCGCGGGCGACGCGCAGGACCTCGTACAGGCCGAATCCGCACAGGGCGACGGCGAAGGAGAGCAGCGGGGTGCCGCCGAGCGCGGCGAGCGGGGTGAAGACGCCGTCGGCCTGCCCGAAGGCGAGCTTGCCCCAGGGGAAGCCTCCGAAGGGGGCGCGGGCGCGCAGTGCCTCGCCGGCCACCCAGACGGCGGCGGCGAAGAACGGCCAGGCGGGGAGCCGGCTGACGAGGGCGATCCCGAGGCCGGTGAGGCCGATGAAGGCGGCTTCGAGGGCCGTGAGCGCCAGCCACGGGACGGGGCCGACCTCCTCGCCGGTCCAGCTGAGCAGCGGCAGCAGGTAGCCGAGCCCGGCGAGGAACCCGAGGGCGAAGCCGGCCCGCGCGCGGCGGCCGTGGAGGGAGCCGGCCAGCAGGGCGAGGGCGAAGGGGGCCAGCCACCACAGGGGCCGGGGCGGGAAGCTCAGGTAGAGCAGCACCCCGGCGAGGACGGCGAGGACGGCACGCGCCCAGAACTCCTTCCGGCTCCCCTTGCCGGGGACTGCGGCGGCTTCGGTTCCGGTAGCCGCTGCGGTCCGGCCGACGGGCCGCGCGGGCTCGCTTCCGGCCGCGCGGGTGACACTGGTGCTCATCTGGCGGAGTGTACGTCCCCGGGGGCCGGCCTCCGGTAAAGGCCCGCGTCCGGACGCCGGAGTGGAGCCGGTCGGGCGTGCGGGGGCGGATGTCCTCCGGGGCGGGAGCGGACGGACCGGGCCGGGGACGGCCGGGCCGGGCCCGATGGAGCCGACCGGGGCCGGGCGGGCGGGTCAGCGGGCGAGGGCCCGCAGGTGGGTACGGATGACCCGCACCGCGTTCTCGGCGTCGTCGACGGTGACCGTGAACAGCTTTCCGTCGCCGAGCCGCAGTTCCAGGCCCTCGCCGCGGCGGACGATGACCGCGGTGCCCTTCTCGGGGCGCCACCGGTAGCCCCAGCCGCCCCACTGCTGCGGGGTGATGCGGGGGAGGAACTCGGCGGAGGCCACCTCGGCGAGCAGGATCCTGCGCCGCGGCAGTCCGATGTGGCCGCAGCGCACTTCCAGGGACTCGGAGTCGACGGTGACGGCGACGTGGACGAAGGCGAGGGTGCCGTAGAGGATGAGCAGCCCGACGGCCAGGCAGCCGATCACGGACATGAGCAGCGGGACGATGCCCGCCGTCCAGGAGTTGTCCACGGCCAGTTCGATGCCGAGGGCCAGGCAGGCCGCGCCGGTCGCGGCGAGCAGCCACTGCACGCGGTTGGAGGCCCGGCCCGTCCAGAGCGGACCCGGAGGGTGACCCGTCATGTGTAGCAGCGTACTCACGTTCCGCACGCGCGCCACCGCCTCTCGCCGGTCGGTCCCTCTACGAGCGCGTGCTCGCCGCCGACTGGCACCCCGGGCAGGCGACCGAGTCCAAGGGGACGGTGTGGCCCTGTCCGGGCTCGGCGGTGTGGGCGCTGCGGACGACCACCGGCTTCGCGCAGGCGGTGCGCGCCGCCGTGGACCTCGGCGGCGACACCGACACGGCGGCCGCGGTGACGGGCACCCTGGCCGGCGCCCGGTACGGGGCGGCGGCGATCCCCCGGCACCGGACCGAGCCGCTGCACGTCCCCCCGCCGGGCTTAGGGGACCGCGTCCTGCGCGCGGAGGACCTGCGCGCGCCGGCCCGGCGGCCGGCGGCGGCCGGCACACGAGACGGGTAGGGCCAGGGCCCCTACGGCCGCTCGAATCCCTGGAGCACACCGCCGGCCGAGAAGCACAGGGCCCCGCACAGCGTGCCCCAGTTGGCGATGCCGGAACTGATCAGGCTCCCGGTGGCCGGCCGGGTGAACGCGGCCAGGGCCGACACCATGAAGAGCACCGATCCCAGCTGGTTGACGGCGACGACCCACCAGCCCAGGCTCCGGGAGCGGAGACAGGGCCTGGGCCGGTGGCAGAGCTCGACGAAGCCGAGGTGGCCCGACACCAGGAACAGGACGCACCCCACCACGTCCGGGGTCCAGACGAGCCGGTTGAGCTGCTGGGCGGTGAGCCCCTGGAGGAAGGAGTCCAGCAGGTTGACACCGAACACGAGGGTCCCGGCGAACAGGAGGAACGTGCTCAGCCAGTCCAGGCGCATCGGCTCGTACCCCCACCACCGCCAGCGTGCCGTCACCAGCCTGTCGCCGCCCGGGGAATGACGGGGCGCGTTCAGGACCTGCAAGAGCGAGGTATAGCCCCCCAGGTTGAAGAACAGGCCGCCGGCGAAGTAGACCGAGGCGCTCACGAGCGCTTCGCCCGACCCGAACTGGGCCACGGCGGCGCCGAGTGCGAAGAGTCCTCCTCCGAGGACGAACGCGGCCGAGGCGACGGCGTTCAGCCTCCGGAGGCGGCCGAGGGCCTCGGCGTCGGCGCTCGCGGACCGGGTGACCGTGTCCCCGGGGCCGCGGACCGCAAGCACCCCCCGCCTGCGCGCGGGCCGGGACTCCCACACCACCGTTCCCCCTTCGGGGCGGTTCCAGAGGCGTCGGGTGGTGAACGGTCCTGCGCCTTCGGCGTGCTGCTCGGGCTGTCCCACGCCCTGAGCCTAGCCACGGGCGCCGACCCCGGCGGGCAGTGAAACGCCGCTCCGCGGAGCGACGGCCTCCCGACGCGAGGACGTCAGCGGACGGCGGCGGCGCCGCGTGCTCCCCGGCCCGCGAGGAGCCGCCCCTCCGCGTACCCGAGGGCGGCGGCCGGCAGCGATCCGGGGCGCCCGCTGCGCAGCACGGTCAGGCCGCCGGTCGCGGGCAGCGCGGGCTCCGGACCGGCGCCGATGCGGCGCAGCGCCTGGACGGCCACCGGCTCGGCGGACCCGTGGAAGACGAGGCCGGCGCCCGCGGTACGGACGGCGAGGGCGGCCCGGATGTCGGTCTCGACCAGCTCGTAGTGCGTGCAGCCGAGCACCACGTCGGTGACGTCGGCGGGGGTGAGCGCGGCCGCCGCGGCGACGGCGGCGGTCACGGCGGCGCCGTCGGCCGCCTCCACGGCGTCGGCGAGGCCGGGACAGGGCACCTCGGTGACCCGGGCCCCGGCGGCGAACGCGCGGATCAGCTCGCGCTGGTACGGGCTGCCGGTGGTGGCGGGGGTGGCCCAGATCGCCACGCGCCCCCGGCCGGCGGCCGCGGCGGGCTTGATCGCGGGGACGGTCCCGATGACCGGGATCGCCGGTTCCAGCGCGGCCCGCAGGGCGGGGAGGGCGTGTACGGAGGCGGTGTTGCAGGCGACGATGAGCGCTGCGGGCCGGTGTGCGGCGGCGGCCCGCGCCACGTCGAGGGCCCGACCGGTGAGGTCCTCGGGGGTCCGCGGGCCCCAGGGCATCCCGTCGGGGTCGCAGGACAGCACGAGATCCGCGTCCGGCCGCAGCCGCCGTACCGCCGCGGCCGCCGCGAGAAGGCCGATTCCGGAGTCCATGAGCGCGATCTTCACTCCGTCACCTTAGTCGAATCCCCCGCGGGACCGCCCCGGCGCCCGCGACGGCGACGCCCCACCACGGGAGTCCCGGCCGGTCCGCCCCGGCCGCCGGGGCGGGTCCGGAGCCGGTGGCCGGGGCCGGCGGCCGGGCCCGGCCCGGGGACGCGCCGGCGGGGGTGTCGGCCGGGTGCGGGACAGCGTCGCCGGGGAGCGGCACACTGCCGGGATGGGCCTCCTCACCGCCGCCTGCGCGGCCTACGCCTCCCTCGCCGTCTGGGTCTGGCTCACCCTGGCCCAGGGCATGTTCTGGCGTACCGACGTCCGTCTCCCCCCGCGCACCGCGCCCGCCCGCTGGCCGTCCGTCGCGATCGTGGTCCCGGCCCGGGACGAGGCGCAGGTGCTGCCCCTCAGCCTGCCCTCGCTCCTGGCGCAGGACTATCCCGGTGAGGCCGAGGTCATCCTGGTCGACGACGGCAGTACGGACGGCACCGCCGACCTCGCCCGGCGCCTGGCCGGCGAGCAGCCCGGGCTGCGCCTCACGGTGGCCTCCCCCGGCGAACCGCCCCCCGGGTGGACGGGGAAGCTCTGGGCGCTGCGCCACGGCATGGCCATCGCCCGTACCGCTCCCGCCCCCGATTACCTGCTCCTCAGCGACGCGGACATCGCGCACGAGCCCGACAGCCTTCGCGAACTCGTCGCCGCCGCGACCTCCGCCGACCTCGACCTCGTCTCCCAGATGGCCCGGCTGCGGGTCGTGAGCCCGTGGGAACGGCTCGTCGTGCCGGCGTTCGTCTACTTCTTCGCCCAGTTGTACCCCTTCCGGTGGGTCAACCGCCCCGGTGCCCGGACCGCGGCCGCGGCCGGCGGCTGCGTGCTCCTGCGTACCGGGGCCGCCGTCCGGGCGGGGGTGCCCGACTCCATCCGGCAGGCCGTGATCGACGACGTCTCCCTCGCGCGCGCCGTCCAGAGCTCCGGCGGCCGCATCTGGCTGGGGCTGGCGGAGCGGGTGGACAGCGTGCGCCCGTACCCCGCGCTCGCGGACCTGTGGCGGATGGTCTCGCGCAGCGCGTACGCCCAACTGCGCCACCGGCCCCTCCTGCTGGCCGGGACGGTCGCCGGGCTGGTGCTCGTGTACCTCGTGCCGCCGGCCGCCCTGCTCGGGGGCCTCGCGGCCGGGCGCCCCGCCGTCGCCTGGGCCGGCGGGACGGCCTGGCTGCTGATGGCCGGCACGTACCTGCCGATGCTGCGCCACTACCGCCAGCCGGTCCTGCTCGCGCCGCTGCTTCCGTTCACGGCGCTGCTGTACCTGCTGATGACCGTCGATTCGGCCGTCCGGCACTACCAGGGCCGCGGGGCCGCCTGGAAGGGCCGAACCTATCCCCGCCCCAGTGACGCCTGAAACGGCGAACCGCCGCCCGGACCAACATCGTCCGAGGTCACCGCATTGTGACGCTGCGTCAGCGCGAAATGGGTGCAGCACACAACCAGCAGGTACGAGTTGGCGCAAGAAGGGACGGAAGTGGTGAATCGTGCACGTGAACGCCAAGTGAGAGCCGTGGCCCTGACCTGCGAATATGCAGGTCAGGGCGGTGTTCGTCACACCTCGCTATGGACCACGTGAAGTCGTGGGCTTAACTTAGGTCCCATGACCTCCCCCCGCTCCACTTATGGCGGCGGTTACTACTCCGCGCCCTCCTTCCCGGACACCCCCATCTACGACTCCCTCGTCGCCGAACGCGGCACTCCGCAGATCGCCCCGATCCGCGTCCCGGCGGCCTACGAGTCCCCCAGCGCCGGGTACCCGGGCGGCGGCTACTCCAGCGGCGGGTACGCGAACGGCGGGTACGCGAACGGCGGATACCTGCCGGCCCTCGCGTCGGCCCTGCCCGCGCTGCCGCCCGCGCCGCAGCAGAACGCCCCGGCATACGGCTACCCGTACCAACAGCAGTCCGCGCCGCAGCCGATGCCCCTCCAGCAGGCGCCCGCCCCGTACATCCCGCAGCAGCAGCCGATGGCGGCCCGCGGCGGGTACGTGCCCCAGCCTCAGCCGCAGCAGCCCCGCCCGGTCGCCGCGTCCAGCGGCTACGAGGCCATGCGCCCGGCCGCGCCGCGCCCGATGCAGGCTCCGGCGCCCGCGGCCACGTACGAGGACCCGTACGGCCGCCCGTACCAGGGACGGGGCTACTGAGGGGACGTCGAAACCCGCTGGGGCGCGGGAGGCCGGGGCTGGCAGGATGCCCCCATGGCGAACACGCGCGTCCAGTCGCTCCACGTCCACCCCGTCAAGTCGGTAGCGGGGACCGCTCCCGACGCGGTGGCCGTGGAGCCCTGGGGCCTGTCCGGGGACCGGCGCTGGGCGCTCGTCGACACCGGGGGCGCGGTCATCACGCAGCGCCAGCAGCCGCGGCTGGCCCTGGCCTCGGCCCGACCGCTGGACGGGGGCCGCATCGGGCTGTCCGCCCCGGGCCTGCCGGACCTGGTCGTGGAGGTGCCCGGGCCGGGGCCGCTGGAACCGGTGCTGGTGTTCGGAAAGAAAGTCGAGACCGTGGTCGCGGCGGGGGACGCCGCGGCCTGGTTCAGCGCGTACCTCGGCGTGCCGGTGCGCTTGGTGCACCTGGACGATCCGGCCGTGCGCCGGCCCGTGGACCCGGACTACGCGCTGCCGGGCGAGACCGTGAGCCTGGCCGACGCCTATCCGGTGCTGATCGCCACCGTCGCCTCGCTCGACGCGCTCAACTCGCTGATCGCGCGGGGGGACCATCCCGCGGAGGGGCCGCTGCCGATGAACCGGTTCCGCCCGAACGTGGTGGTGTCCGGGGCCGCGGCGTGGGCGGAGGACGGCTGGCGGCGCATCGCGATCGGCGACGCCGAGTTCCGCGGGGTCCGCGAGTGCGGGCGGTGCGTCGTCACGACCACCGACCAGGCGACGGCGGAGCGCGGCAAGGAACCGCTGAAGACGCTGGCGAGGTACCGCCGGATCGGCAGATCCCTGGCCTTCGGCCGGCACCTGGTCCCGGTGCGGCCGGGCACTGTGCGGGTCGGCGACGAGGTGCGCGTCCTGGAGTGATCCGGTGCGGCACGGACGCGGCACCCGCGAGGCACACCGCCGGACTGACACCTTCGGGGGGCTCTGGGCCCGGGCTGGAACCAACCCGCCACGCCGTGCCGTTGGATCAGTCAGGACAGTGGGCACCCGTGGGGACTCCGACACCGGATCGGGTGACACATGTCTCGCGCGTCCCGGAATGCGCGTCCCGGGGGCATGCGGGAGGCTTGGACGCGCAGGCAGGCGCAAGCAGGGGGAGCCGGACCGTGCGGACAGCGATGGGTGTGTGGCGTTGGCGGCGCAATCCGCTGCGCCGGCCGACCGACCTCGTGGAGGCGTGGGTGGCCTTCGGCGCGGCGATGTGTTTCCTGCTGGTGGCCCCGGCCGTCGGCTGGGCCGTCGGCGCGCGGGTGGACGGAGTCCTCCAGCGGGCCGCGACCGAGCAGCGGCAGGCGCGTCACCTCGTACCGGCGGTCGTGGTCAGGCCGGCCCCGGAACCGGCCGGGGACGCCCCGGACGACCCGTCGGCGCAGCGGACGGCCCCGCGGCGGACGCAGATCGTGGCCGCGTGGACGGGGCCCGACGGCAGCAGTCACGAGGGCACGGTGCCGGCCGCGGAGGAACCGCCGCACGAGGGCGACCGGTTCCGGATGTGGACCGACGGGCGCGGCCAAGCGGTGGGACAGCCGCTCGACCCCTCCGCCGCCGCGTTCCACGCGGGTACCGCGGGCCTGGCCGCCGCCGTCGGCGCGGCCGCGCTGGTGGAGACCGTCCGGCGGATGGTCGTACGCAGGCTCATGCATCGGCGGTACATACGTCTGGACCGGGCGTGGGCGGCGGCCTGGCCGGACTGGGGGCGGGCGGGCGCCGGAAGCTGACCTGGCACCTCACCGGCCCCCGCGCGCGCTACGGTGGAGCGGCCGGACCGGGCGCCCCGGCAGCTCACCCCCGGTGGACCGCTCCCGGCACGCCGGCCGGCTCCGGCGAGCGGGCCATCGGCGAGCGGGGAATGTTCGGCGGGTACGACAGGTTCGACGGTTTCAATGGCTGCGGTCTCCGTGACCGCGGTGGCTTTCGACGGTTTCGGCGGCTGCGGCCGCGTCGACGGCGCGAGTACGAGGGCGGGGGCACGACAGCACCATGGCTCAGGGCACGGTCCAGGTGACGCACGGCGGCGGGGCTTCGCGCTGGCGGCGCCGATCCGGTGAGTATCCGACGCTGACCGCCGCGCTGGCCGCCGCGGGTGACGGGGACGTGCTGTCCATCGCCCCCGGCACCTACCGGGAGAACCTGGTGGTGCTCCACGCGGTCATCCTGCGCGGCCCCGAAGGGGCACTGGGTTCGGTGCGGATCGCACCTCCCGACGGGGTCGCGCTGACGGTGCGCGCCTCCGCCGTCATCCAGGACCTGCACCTGGAGGGCCAGGACCGCGCGGCTCCGGCGCTGCTCGTCGAGGACGGCGCCCCCGAGCTGACCGACCTGCGCGTGAGCACCCGCTCGGCGGCCGGCATCGAGGTCCGCGGCAGCGGCGCCCGTCCCCTGGTGCGCCGCTGCACGGTGGAGAACCCGACCGGCGTGGGCATCGCCGTCCTGGACGGCGGCGGCGGGGTCTTCGAGGAGTGCGAGGTCGTGGCCGCCGGACAGAACGGCGTCTCGGTCCGCGGCGGCGGCCGCCCCCGGCTGGAGCGCTGCCGGATCCACCACGCCACCGGCGCGGGGATCGCGGTCACCGGCGAGGGCTCGGGCCTGGAGGCGCTGGGCTGCGAGGTGTACGAGATCAAGGGCACCGGCGTGCAGATCGCCGCCCGCGCCGCGGCCCGGCTCACGGACTGCTCGGTGCACCGCACCTCGACCGACGGGGTCACCCTCGACACGGACGCGGTGCTGACCCTCGCCGGCTGCGACATCCACGACATCCCGGAGAACGCGGTGGACCTGCGCTCCCGGTCGGTCCTCACCCTCAGCCGCACCACGGTGCGGAGGTTCGGCCGCAACGGCCTGTCGGTGTGGGACCCCGGGACGCGCGTCGACGCCGAGTCCTGCGAGATCCACGACAGCACGGGCGACTACCCGGCGGTGTGGATCAGTGACGGGGCCTCGGTGTCCCTGGACGCCTGCCGGGTGCACGACGTGCCGGACGCGCTGTTCGTGCTGGACCGGGGCTCGCGCGTGGACGTGGTCGACAGCGACCTGTCGCAGGTGCGCAACACGGCCGTCTCGGTGAGCGACGGCGCCACCGCGCAGCTCGACGACTGCCGGATCCGGGAAGCGGCGACCGGGGCCTGGTTCCGCGACCACGGCAGCGGCGGCACCCTCGCCAACTGCACCATCGACGCCGTGCAGACGGGCGTGATCGTGACCAAGGGGGCCGATCCGTCCCTGGAGCGGTGCACGGTCTCCTCCCCCGCCGAGGCGGGGTTCTACGTGTCGGCGGGCGGCCGCGGCACCTTCACGGCCTGCCGGGTGACGGGCAGCTCCGGTTTCGGCTTCCACGTCATCGACGGCTGCCGCACGACCCTGAAGGGCTGCCACACCGAGCGCTGCGCGCGCGGGGGCTACGAGTTCGCCGAGGACGGTCCGGCCGCCGAGGACTGCACGAGCGACGAGCCCGGCCCGCGCCTGGCGGCCCAGTCGGTCCCGGGCGGCGGCGCGGCCGGGGCGCGCACGGGGATCCGTACGGACGCGGCCGGCGGTGTCGCCCCGGCGCGGGCCCCGGCGGCGGAGGTGCCCGTACCGAGGCCGGGGGGGCCGGCGGACGGCGCGGAAGACCTGCCGTCCGCCCGGGGTTCCGGCGAGGTGCTGGGACAGCTCGACGGGCTGGTCGGCCTGGACAGCGTCAAGCGCGAGGTGCGGGCGCTCACGGACATGATCGAGGTGGGCCGGCGCCGGCAGCTGGCCGGCCTCAAGGCGGCCTCGGTACGCCGGCACCTGGTCTTCACCGGCTCCCCCGGCACCGGCAAGACCACCGTCGCCCGGCTGTACGGGGAGATCCTCGCCTCGCTGGGGGTGCTCGAACGCGGGCACCTCGTCGAGGTGTCCCGGGTGGACCTGGTCGGCGAGCACATCGGGTCCACCGCGATCCGTACGCAGGAGGCCTTCGACCGGGCGCGCGGCGGCGTGCTGTTCATCGACGAGGCGTACGCGCTGGCGCCGGAGGACTCGGGCCGCGACTTCGGGCGCGAGGCCATCGACACCCTGGTGAAGCTGATGGAGGACCACCGGGACGCGGTGGTGGTGATCGTCGCCGGGTACACGGCGGAGATGGACCGTTTCCTGACCGTGAACCCGGGGGTGGCCTCGCGGTTCTCCCGGACCATCACGTTCGGCGACTACGGGCCGCAGGAGTTGCTGCGGATCGTGGAGCAGCAGGCCGAGGAGCACGAGTACCGGCTCGGCGAGGACACGTCCGGGGCCCTGCTGACGTACTTCACGGAGCTTCCGAAGGGCGCCGCCTTCGGCAACGGCCGTACCGCGCGCCAGACCTTCGAGTCGATGGTCGAGCGGCACGCGGGCCGGGTGGCGCAGCTCGCGGAACCGAGTACGGACGACCTCACCCTGCTCTTCCCCGAAGACCTCCCGGCGCTGCCGGCCCTGCCCGCCTCGCTCTGAGCCGCCGGGCGGACGCGAGCGGACGCGGTAAGGCGGGGCGGGTTGTGGTGGGGCCGTGGTGGTACCGGGTGGGGCGGGGTGGGGCGTGCCCGCTGCGCCTTCGGCAGCGTGCTTCCGGGGGCGGACATCTGACGGGCCGCCAGCTAGGGTGTCGGGCACGCCGCCGTACGCACACGCGTTCCCGACCCTGGGGGTACCGACATGGCTCACCGACTCCGTCCGGTGGGGACGGACTTCACCGAGGACGCCCCGATCCGGCTGAGGTTCACGGCCGAGGCCGAGGCGGCTCCCGCCGCCGTGTACCGGGCGCTCGCGGAGGACGTCACGGGCTGGCCCGAATGGTTCCGTGCCGTCACGCTGGCCCGGCCCACGCACGGCGGCGCCGGGAGGGAGATCGGGCTGATGGGCGGGGTCCGGTTCCAGGAGACGGTCATGGCCGCCGATCCCGAACAGCGGTACGCCTACCGGGTCGACGAGACCAACGTCCCCGGGATGCGGGCCCTGCTGGAGGAGTGGCGGCTGTCCCCGGCGGGCTCCGGCACCCGGATCCGCTGGACCTTCGCCGCGGACGGCACGACCGCGTTCCGGCTCGGCCTCGCCGCCGCCCGGCCCGGGCTGGGGCGCTCGTTCCGTTCGGCCGTGCGCGCGCTGGACGGGCGCCTCGCCGACGCCCGCCGCGCGGCGGGCCCGCGGTAGCGGGAGCGGGGCCCCGGGGCGGGCGGCGGCCCGTACCCGCACCCCTGCCCACGCCCGCGTTCGTACCCGTACCCGCACCCGTACCCGTACCCGTCAGATCGCCGGTGTCCGGCGACCAGGTCCCCCTACCCGGTGGCCGTCCACACCCGGGTCCGGAACTCGTGCGGGCCGAGCGGTGGGCCGAGGGAGAAGTGCACCGAGCCGCAGCGCCAGCGCGCCCGCCCAGCGCAGCCAGCCGGCCATCCCCGGGCCAGGGGTACCTCACCGCCGTCCGCCGGGCCCCGTACGGCACCGGTCAGGCGGCGGGTTCGCGCCAGAGGCCCGTCGTGAGGAGGGTGTCGAGGGTCTTCGCGTACGGGGCGATGTCGAGGCCCTGTGCCGCCAGCCAGTCGTCGGAGTAGTACTTGTCGAGGTAGCGGTCCCCCGGGTCGCAGAGCAGGGTGAGCACGCTGCCCGTGCGGCCCTCCGCCACCATCTCCGAGATGATCTTCAGGGCGCTCCACAGGCCGGTGCCGGTCGAGCCGCCCGCCTTGCGCCCTATGGCCGTCTCCAGGGCGCGGCAGGCGGCGACGCTCGCCGCGTCCGGCACCTTCATCATCCGGTCGATGGCGCCCGGCACGAAGCTCGGCTCCATCCGCGGCCGTCCGATGCCCTCGATGCGCGAGCCGCAGTCGCTGCTCGCGTGGGGGTCGTGGCGGGTCCAGCCGTCGAAGAAACAGGAGTTCTCCGGGTCCGGGACGCAGATGCGGGTGTCGTGCTGCATGTAGTGCACGTAGCGGGCGATGGTCGCGGAGGTGCCGCCGGTGCCGGCGGTGGCGACGATCCACGCGGGCTCGGGGAAACGTTCCAGCCGAAGCTGCTGGAACATCGATTCGGCGATGTTGTTGTTCCCGCGCCAGTCGGTGGCCCGCTCCGCGTACGTGAACTGGTCCATGTAGTGCCCGCCGGTACGGGCGGCCAGCTCGGCGGACTCCTCGTACATCTTCATCGGGTCGTCCACGAAGTGGCACTCACCACCGTGGAATTCGATGAGCCGGCACTTCTCCGGGCTGGTGGTGCGTGGCATGACGGCGATGAAGGGAACACCGATCAGCTTGGCGAAGTACGCCTCGGAGACGGCGGTGGAGCCGGACGAGGCCTCGATGACCGGGCGGCCGGGGCGGACCCAGCCGTTGCAGAGGGCGTAGAGGAAGAGCGAGCGGGCGAGGCGGTGCTTGAGGGAGCCCGTCGGGTGCGTCGACTCGTCCTTGAGGTACAGGTCGATGCCCCATTCCTCGGGGAGCGGGAAGCGCAACAGATGGGTGTCGGCCGAGCGGTTGGCGTCCGCCTGGACCTTGCGGACGGCCTCCTTCAGCCAGGCCCGGTACTCCGCGTCGCTGCGGTCGACGTCGACGGTCGTGACGGTTCTGCCAGTGGTGCTCATGCGCCGTGCTCCTTCGTGCGTCCGCTCGGGCTACTTCACCCCCTGCTTTCGCAATGTACCCCCCTCACCTGCACAAACAGTCGCTTTGGGTTTCCATGCGGATCCCTTTCGGTCGCGTTCGGTTGCACTGTGGCGCACCGTGGGTGACCCTGGTGGAGCATTACCGAGGGTGCAGCACCCGTACCACTCATGTCGGGGAGTCGCAGCCGTGATCAGTCATTCCCGCAGGCACTGCGTCGTCGAACTGCAGGCCTTGCCGTGCCGGATCGGCCAGATCCGCAGAATCGTTTCTGCGCAGCTGCGCCACTGGCAGCTCGATCCGCTCATCGACCGGGCCGCGCTCGGCGTGACGGAACTGCTCAGCAACGTCCACCGCCACGCGCTGCCCGACAAGACCTGCACGGTCGAGATCGAGCTCCGTCTGGGGCGCCTCACGGTCTCGGTCATCGACAGCGATCCGCGCCTCCCGGTGCTCCGGGAGGTCCGGGCGGAGGCGCTGGAGACCTGCGGGCGCGGCCTCGCGCTCGTGGAGGCGGTCAGCGAGGCATGGGGGGCGCGGCACCGGTCCGACGGCTCCGGCAAGGTGGTGTGGTTCTCGCTACGGGCCGCCCCCGCGTCGGCGGCGCCGGCCCGGCCGGTGCGCGTCTGCGCCAAGCCGGTACGGGAACCCGCCCGGACGGCGATCGTCTCCGTGGAGCCCGGTGCCGTTCCGGCGCCGCTGCCGGTGGCGGCGTCGGCGTCGCTCTCGGCGCCGGCACCCGTGGCGGTGGCGGTGTCGGCGTCGGCACCCCTGCCGGCGCCGGCACCCGTGGCGGTGGCCGTCGGCATCCGGCCG
>NZ_JBEOXU010000064.1:0-35544 GCF_040296725.1 Streptomyces sp. NPDC002044 | reverse complement strand
CGCGACGGCAACGGTCGCCGCGCTGGTCACCCTCGCCGTCCCGAGCTGTACCGCGGCCTCCGGCGAGGCCCCCGCGGCAGCCCCCACCCCCGGAACCGGCACCACGGCGTCGGCCCGGGCCGCGACCCCCGGTGCGGCCGACCCGACCCCGGCCCCCACACCGTCGCCGTACCCGCTGTCGACGGCCCCGAGCACCGTCCCCGCCGTACGGGAGCACGTCCCGGCCCGGGGCCCCGGCTGGAAGCCCGCCATCAGCGGCCGCGTGATCGTCGGCGCGGACGACGCCTCGGCACTCACCGACGAGGGCAAGCTGCTCGCGGGCGAACTGGGCATGGGTTTCGCCGAGGCGCAGGACGCGGGCCCCGGCGACGTACAGCTGTCCCTGGACGCCGGGGCCTCCGAGACGCCCGAGTCGTACACCCTCACCGTCAAGGACGGCCGGGCCGGGATCACCGCCCGCGACGAGGCCGGCGTCTTCTACGGCACCCGCACCCTCAAGCAGGCCGTCAAGACGGCGGGCTCCGCCCCGGAGGGCACGGTGCGCGACGCCCCGGCCCGCCCGCAGCGCGGCCTGAACCTCGACATCGCGCGCAAGAACTTCACCCCGGCCTGGATCGAGGACCGGATCCGCGAGATGGGCGACCTCAAACTCAACCAGCTCGGCCTGCACTTCTCCGACGACCAGGCCTTCCGCATCGAGTCCGAGAGCCATCCCGAGATCGTCTCCACGCCGCACCTGACCAAGGCGGACGTCCGCCGGATCACCGCGCTCGCAGCGAGCCGGCACATCACCGTCGTCCCGGAGATCGACTCTCCCGGACATCTCGGCGCGGTGCTGCGCGCCCACCCGGACCTGCAACTGCGCGACATACAGGGCAAGGCGGTCAAGGGCGCGGTGGACATATCCAACCCCGCCGCGGCCAAGCTCATCGACGAACTGCTCCGCGAGTACCTTCCGCTGTTCCCCGGCGGCGCCTGGCACCTGGGAGCCGACGAGTACCAGGCCCTCGTCGTCCGCGACCCGCAGGCATCCTTCCCGCGGCTCGCCGCCGCCGCCCGGGAACGGTACGGGCCCACGGCGCGCGTCCAGGACCTCGCGACGGGCTGGCTCAACGACCGCGCGGACGTGGTCCGTCCGTCCGGCAAGGCGCTCAAGGCCTGGAACGACGGCTTCTTCTCCGGCGGAGTCGCCAAGGCCGCCGAGGACCTCCAGGTCGAGTACTGGACCGGCAGGGAACTCGGCGCCCGCCCGCCGCTGGAGTACCTGCGCGAGGGCCGCAAGGTGGTCAACCTGAACGACGAGTACCTGTACTACGTCCTCGGCGAGCCGAACCGGTTCACCTACCCGACCGGCCGGCGCATCTACGAGGAGTGGACCCCGCTGGTGCTCCGCGGCACCACCGCCGTGCCCGCCCGGTACGGGGCACAGATACTCGGAGCCCGGCTCGCCGTCTGGAGCGACCTGGCGAACGCCCAGACCCAGGCGCAGGTGGCGGAAGGCATCCGGACGCCCCTGGCCGCACTCTCCCAGAAGGTGTGGGACGAGCGTCAGCCCCAGCGGTCCTGGGCCGAGTTCAAGGCCCTGACCGACCGGGTCCGGTGACGCCGGACCTCACGGTCGCCCCCCCGCGGTCGTCCCCTGCACCGGTCGCGCCCTGCGCGCAGTCGCGCCCTACACGTGGTCGTCGAGGCTTCGGCGGACCGTGCGGTCCCGGCCCTGCCAGCGTCGGAGGACCCACTGGCCGAGCAGCGGCAGCGCCGTCACCACCGTCAGCGTCCAGGTGGCCGCGAACGCCCAGATCAGGGGCTGCGACACGGTGACCGAGGCAGCCACGAACAGGGCGGCCGTCACCGCGCCCAGCAGGCAGGACACCGCGATGCGATGGCGTCGGGGGGTCGAGCGCAGTACCCGTTCGAGGGAGCGGTCCTGCCTGAGTTGGGCTTCGATCGCGGAGAAGGCGCGCTGCTCGCGATCCGAGAGTCCGGCTCCGTCCATGGCGACGTACCTCCGTCGGCTCGGCCACCGGCCGCGGGGTGCGGTCGGTGGCCTCTGACCGGCGAATACCCGTCCTGGCGCGGTCCAACCCCGCGCGGTGGCGTCACCAGATGGAGGCGACCCACTCCGGGTGGTCGATGAACGGGTTCCGGTTGTGCTGGTAGCTGTCGAATATGACCTGGTTGCGGCGCTTCTCGAAGGCGTCCGGCGGGTCCAGCTGGCTCCACTGCTTCAGGACGCTGATCCGGCCCATGGCCGGGGCGGAGCCGTTGTTGACCTTGTCGTTCATTTCGAGGTTCGCGAAGCCGTCGCCGCCTTCGTAGCGGACCGCCATGTAGAGCAGCATCCGCGCCACGTCGCCCTTGACGGCGTCGCGCGGCTCGAAGGAGTCGGAGTCGGTGAGGCTGCCCGGAGCCTCACCGACGGGGCTGCCGCCCTTGTCGAAGTCCTTGTTGCCGCGGGTGCTGTTGACGGTGACGTCCTCGGGGCGCAGGTGGTGCAGGTCGGTGCCCGGGCCGGTGGCGGTGCCGAAGTCGCCGTGGCTCTTGGCCCAGACGTGCTCGCGGTTCCAGTCGTTGGCCCCACCGCCGTTGGTGGACTTGGACTGGGAGCGGCCGGAGTAGAGCAGGATGACGTTGTTCGGGTTCGCCGGGTCCTGGTCGGTCACCTTCAGGGCGTTCCACACGCCGTCGTAGTTCACCTTCGACTGGGACTTGATGATGGTGTGCAGGGCGGCCTTCAACGCGGCTCCGGTCTTGCCCTCCGCGGCCGCGTAGTACGGCTCGATCGCGGCGGAACCGGTCACGACGGCGTGGGGAGCCGCCGTCCGCTCCTGTCCGGCCGTGGCGGTGGCCGGTACGGCCAGCAGGGCGACCGCCGCGAGGCCGGCGGCCGCGGGAGTCAGGCGGGAGAATCTCATGACGTGGGGGTCCTCTCCAACACGCACCGTCCCCGCCCTTGCGGTTGGCGGGGTGTCAGGTGGCAGAGCGAGGCTCGCATTGTCATGTGCTGATCAGGTGAAAACCATGTGTCCGGCACGCGGAAAGTCAGTGCTCCCGCCGGGGTGGCCGCCCCTCCGCGCACCGGACCGGTCGTCAGAGCCGGGTGCGAGGCTGGAGCCGGTGCGAACCATTCGAATGGCGGGCCTGGTGCGCGACCTGGTCGTGCACTCCCACCTCGGCGACACCGAGGAGCAGCGGACCGCCGTGCTCTGGTGCGCGCCCTCGTTCGAGGAGTTCGTCCACCGCTTCCGGATCGAGAGCCGGCTGTGGAACGTGGTCAACGGCGGCGACCCGTCCGGGCTCGATCCGCTGCTGCGCGACTGCCTGGAGCACTACGCCGCCCGCGCCGGAGGGGTGCACCGCCGCCCGCCGCCGCCGTGCCGTCGGTGCCGCCGTGCGTCAGCTGCCCGTCGTGACCTGCGGGGCGGGGTCGTACTTGAAGTTCGCGGGCCCGAAGTTCTTCTTCACGGCGCGGTCCCAGGAGCCGTCCTCGACCATCTTGCGCAGCGCGTCGTTGATCTTGGACTGGAGTTCCTTGTCGCCCTTCTTGACGCCGATGCCATAGTTCTCGTTGCTCAGGCTCTGGCCCGCCAGCTTGAACTTGCCCTCGTTGCCCTTGCGCGCCACGTACCCGGCCAGGATGGCGTTGTCCGTGGTCATGGCGTCGGCCTGGTTCTCCTGGAGGGCGACGAGGCACTCGGAGTATCCGGGGAGTTCCAGGATGCTCGCCTTCGGCGCCAGGCTGGTCCTGATGTTCTCCGCCGAGGTGGATCCCGTCACGGAGCAGAGCCTCTTGCTGTTGAGGTCCTCCGCCTTCGTGATGCTGTTGTCGGTGGCGCGTACGAGCAGGTCCTGGTGCGCGACGAAGTACGGGCCGGCGAAGTCGACCTTCTCCTTGCGCTTGGCGTTGATCGAGTAGCTGGCGGCGACGAAGTCGACCTCGTTGTACTGGAGCAGCAGCTCGCGGTCGTTGCTGAAGACCTGCTTGAACTCGATCCGGTCCGCGCTGTAGCCGAGCCGCTTCGCCACGTAGGTGGCGACGTCCACGTCGAAGCCGGTGAACGATCCGTCGGCCTCGCGCAGCCCGATGCCCGGCTGGTCGAACTTGATGCCGATGGAGATCCCCTTGGTCTCTTCGTCGCCACCGCATCCGGAGGTGGTCAGGACGAGGGCGATCACTGCGGAGACCGCGCCGACCTGGGGAACCTTCATGCTGCACTCTTTCCTCGGAACGCGGAACGTGCGCGGGGATCGCCGGCGTACGTGGAACCGCGGGGACGTGGGGGGACGTCGTGACACGTGTACGAGGAAGCTAGGAAGGCTATGGCCGCAGCGTCACTAGATCTGAGTAAAACTTGAGGATAACGATCCGGATCGGCCGCCGAATCTCCGGCTGAAACCGTCCGGAGCGGGATAAAGGGGTGGGCATGGGAGCAGGTTCGGTACGCATCGACGGAAGCACGCTGCTGCTGGGCGAGGGGGTGCGGATCCGGTTCGTCCGGACCCTGCGGCTGCCCGAGACGGGGACGCACGCGCTGCCCCCGGGTCTCGGTGACTTCCCGCTGCGCCGGGTCGAGGACCATCCGGACACGGTGCCGCCGGAGTGGCTGGCGAAGGGCGGCGTGATGCTGCCCGTCTACCTGCGCGAGGCGATGTGGCTCAGCTTCGGGGGGACCCGGGAGCCCGCCGCCCTCCAGGTCGGCGTCGGCAAGGTGTGCGCCGTCTCCGGCGAGCGCTGGACGGGGCGGCCCGCCCGCACCCCGCAGAACTACGTGGTGCTGCCGCGCCAGCCGTGGCTGGACGGGATCAACTCGGGCGAGGGCACCGTGCGCCAGTTCGTCGCCGTACCGCTGGGGCTGGGCGCCACCGTCGAGGGACAGGTCACCGGCGAGGAGACGACGGGCGGAGTACAGCTCCAGGCGTTCTCCCTGGGTGCGGCCCCGCTCGCCGCGTGGCGCCGGGCGCAGGAGGAGCAGCTGCGGGAGCAGCGGGCGCGCCTGCGGGCTCCCTCCCCGCGGTACGGCACGGGCCCGGGAGCGCCCGCCGGGTACGGGGGCGCGATGCCCCCGCCGATGGCGGCGGCCCCGGGCGGCTTCCCCCCGCCCGGATCGGCGCCCGCGCGGGCCGCGGCGGCCCCCGCCCCCGCGATGGGGCTCGGCGCCGGCGGCTCCATGCGCCAGGAGGTCTACCGGGACGACCGGCCGCTGTCCGACTGGGACGAGGAGTCGGCGGCCCGGGTCTTCGTCCACCTGGTGACCCCGCCCGCGTGGCGCCGGATCACCGGGGAAGAGGCGCCGCCCTCACCCGTCGACCGGGCCGCCTACACGCAGGCCGGCCTGCCCTGGTTCGATTACTACGACGAGTCCGGAGCCGACCTCGCGCCAGCCGGACCCCTGGGGCGGGTCAAGCCGGTGGGGGAGTGGCTGGGAGACGACCACACCCCCTGGTCCGAGCCGGTTCCCGGCCAGATCAAGCCGCTCGGAAACGCCCCCCGGCCGGGCAAACCCGTGCAGGACGGCAACTGGTGACGCCTCCGGTCGGCGGGCCCGCGGCCGGGATCGTACGGTCGCCCGGCCCGCCGCCCGGGCCGCGTGGCACGATGGCCGGGCAGATCCCGGCAAACGAAGGGGGAGTTCGGTGACCGGTGTACGCAAGGGCCTGGCCAAAGTAGAGGTCGCACTGCGGTGGGACCCGAGTCGGGCCGGCACACCGGCGAACGACCTGGACATAGTCGTCGCGGTCTACGGCGCGGCGGACCCGCACGGCACCCCCGTCCATCTGGTCCACTTCGGCAGCAGGTCCCCCGACGGCACCATCACCCTGAACCGGGACAGCCACACCGGCCAGGGCTTCGGGTTCGACGAGGTCATGACCCTCGAACTCGACAGGATGGCGGCGGAGTTGCGCCGGGTCGTGGTGGGCGTGGTCATCCAGCGGGCGGGCGAAGGCGACGCCCGGAAGACCTTCGCCGACATAGAGGGCGCGGGAGTCCGCATACGCGAGGGGCACACCGACCTGGCGGCGACCGACTTCGACTCCATCGCGACGGCCACCGCGGCCACCGTGGGCGAGTTCACCCGGGACGGTTCGGGCGGGTGGTCGCTGACCGCGCGGCTGCACGGCTTCGACACCGACCCCGAGGAGTTCATCCGCATCATGGGCGCCGTCCGCTGACGGCGCCGGCCGACTGGTTCGAATCCGCTCCGGCCGACGGTTCGGCGGGGGAGTACGGGGCCGCCCGCGGGCGGCTGTTCGAGGACGTCACGGCCGACCGTGGGGCCCGGCCGTCCGCCGTCTGCCGGAGGCGGCCCGGTCCGCCGATCCCGCCGTACGGCTCCGGGCGGTGGCCCTTCTGGGGAGCCACTCCGGGAGCTCGTGCGCGGGCTCGTCCACCGGCTCGTCCACCGGCACGTACGCGGCCCCCGGCGCCTGGCCCGACGGGCTGGACGCCATCGAGGCCCGCCTCGCGGACCCGGACCCCCGGGTCCGCCTCGAAGCGGCCCGCGGCCTGTGGCTGACCGGTGCCACCGACCGGGCGGCGAGCGCCCTGCACCGCTGGACGGAACCGGCGCTGCGCGCCCGCCTGGCCGTGGCGGCCGGCCCGTGGTTCGTACGCCTCGGCTCCGACCCGCAGCGCAGCCCGCCGTACGCTTCCTCGCCCGGCTGGCCGAGCTTGAGCGGTCCCCGGCCGCGCGGTGGCCCTTCCTCGACGCCGCCCTGCTCCACGACGCCGAGGCGGCCGCCCGCCACGTCGACGGGCCGGGGGAGCGCTGGGAAGGGGCACTGGACCGGCTCCGGCACGCGGGGCCCGCCGAACTGCCCCGCGTGCTCGCCGTGATGACCCCGCCGTTGCGCGCGTACGGCTTCGGGGAGTGGTACCTGGCCGGGCTCGGCCGGATCGGCCCGGCCGCACGGCCGGCGCTGCCCGCCGTGGAGTCGGTGATCGGCCGCCGCCGCCGCATTCCGGCGAACGACTCCACGCGCGACGGTGAGATGTACCTCGACGAGTGCCTCCGCGCCGCGGCCCACTGGGCCCGGCGCGCGATCACCGGCCGCGCCCGAGGCGTGCCCGCCCGAGGCGACCGGTCCCCGGGCGGTCCGGCGTACGGGGCCGGCAGGGGAAGGGGGAGGGGGTGCCGTCACGGGCCGGGGGTGGCGTCCGCGCGGATCGGGCGGCGGCCACTCCGCTCGGGAGTGCCCGCCGCCCGGTCCGGGTGGCGCGCTGCCGCCGTCCCCACGAGGCAGCGCGGGCGGTCCGCCGTCCGGTCATCGAGCCGGCGGGCCACCGGTATCAGGGGGTCGGACCGTCCGGCGAGCCGGTCGGGGTCAGACCCAGGGCGGGCAGCAGGACCGCGTCGACGAAGCGGACGAGGTACTCGGCGTCGGCGTACCGGCCCTCCAGCACCGGCCGGATGCGGAGCACGCCCATCAACTGCGCCGGCAGGAACTCCACGGCCGGGTGGTCGGCGGTGATCTCGCCCCGCGCCACGCCCCGGGCCACCATCACGTCGAAGGCGGCCAGTTCCGGCCCGACCAGCGCCTCGCGCAGGGCGGCCTGGAGCTCCTCGTCGCTCAGTACGGCGTGCCCCAGGGCCTGCATCAGCCGGGTGTCCCGCCCCGAGGTGCAGCCCGCGATCCGAGCCGCCTCGCGCAGGTCGCCCGCCAGTGACCCGGTGTCCACCGCGACCAGCGTGCCCTGCCGGCCGGCCCGCAGGGCGGCGGCGACGAGCTGGGGCTTGGTCTTCCACTGCCGGTACAGCGTGGACTTTCCGCAGCTGGCCCGGGCGGCGATGCCCTCCATGGTGAGGGCCTCGTAGCCGTCCTCGCGCAGCTGGTCCAGTACGGCGTCGTAGAACTCCTGCTCCCGCTCCGGGCTGATCTTGGAGCGGCGCGCGGTGACCGGCGTCGACGTCATGGGCTGCGGCTCTCCTGGGGGGCGCTTCGGTGGCACGTTCCTGTTCGGAGTGTACGGGAACGCGAGCGTATCGGTACACCGGCGTATCGATACGCGAATGTATCGATACACTGGCGTGTCGATGTGCGCGCAAACAGGAAGCGAGACCGGGGGATGACCTCCCACACCACACCTGCCGGGCCGGCAGCCGGACCGAGAGCCGCGCGCCGCCGCCTCATACGCGAGCTGCTGCTCGTCGCCGGCCTGTTCACCGTCTACAAGGCGGGCCGGACGCTCTCGACCGGCCGCACCGACGCGGCCTTCCGCAACGCCGGGTGGATCTGGGACGCCGAGCGCGTCCTGCACCTCCCGGGGGAGGGACTGGTGCAGGGGCTGCTGCTGCACGGGGAGACC
The DNA here is from genome assembly GCF_040296725.1 of Streptomyces sp. NPDC002044. NCBI lineage: Bacteria > Bacillati > Actinomycetota > Actinomycetes > Kitasatosporales > Streptomycetaceae > Streptomyces > Streptomyces sp. NPDC002044. The sequence continues at coordinate 27,239 of NZ_JBEOXU010000064.1, read as the reverse complement.
CTCGTGCGCACCGCGAACACCTACTACGCGGGCGTCCACTTCCCCGCGACGGTGCTGTTCCTGGTCTGGCTCTACGCGCGCCGCCCCGCCCACTACCTCTGGGCGCGCCGGGTCCTCGTCATCCTCACCGGAGCCGCCCTCGCCCTCCACCTCGCCTTCCCGCTGGCGCCCCCGCGGATGCTGGGCGCGGCGCACCTCGTCGACACCGGGCAGGTCTACGGCCCCACCGTCTACCGGGCCGCGCCCGCCGCCGACACCATGGCCAACCAGTTCGCGGCGATGCCCTCGCTGCACTTCGGCTGGGCGCTGATGCTCGCGCTCGGCATGATGGCCGCCACCCGCTCCCGGCTGCGGGTGCTGTGGCTGCTCCATCCGCTGGTGACCCTGCTCGTGGTCGTCGGCACCGCCAACCACTACTGGCTCGACGCGATCGTGGCGACCGTGCTGCTGGGGGCGGCGCTGCTGCTGATCCCCCGACCGGGCACGCCGGGTCCGACGCCGGGCGCGGACACCGGCAGCGCCGGAGCCCCCGAAGTGTCCGAGGTCCCCGGAGTCTGCACAGCCTCCGAGGCTTCCGACACCTCCGTCGTGGAAGGCGCCGGTGCCGGTGTGTCCGGTGCCGGCCCGGGCGGGCCCCCCGCCTCCGGAGCCGTCCCCGTACGCCGCCCGCCGCGCCCGCGCGGCAAGCGTGCCGCCGTGGGAGCGGGGCGGTGAACGCCACCGCCCTCGCCGTCGGGCTCTGCCTTGCCTCCGCCGTGACGTACGCGGCCGCCGCCGTCGCGCAGGAGCGGCTCGCCCGCGCCGCCGAGGCCCGTACCGCCAAGGAGCTGTTCGGCAACGCCGCGTGGTGGTGGTCGGCCGGGCTGAACGCCGCCGCGGCGCTGCTGCACGCGGCGGCCCTGCGGTACGGCCCGCTCACCCTGGTCCAGCCGCTCGGCGCGCTCACCCTGGTGGCGGCCGTTCCGCTGGGCGCGCGCGGCGCCGGGCGCCGGGTGGCGGCCACCGAGTGGCGGGGCACGCTGGCCACCGTCGCCGGGCTCGGCCTGCTGCTGCTGCCCGCCTCCGGTCCGGCCCCCGACGACACCCTCAGCCTGGCCGAGGCGTTCGCCGTCTCCGGCGCCACGGCCGCCGTGATCCTGCTGCTGACCGCCGCGCGGGACCCGCGCTCGGGTCTGCGGCACGCGACGGCTTCCGGACTCGCCTCCGCGGCGGCCTCCGCCCTGACCCAGACCGTCGCCGTGGCGGGCGGCCGCGGGGGCGCGCTGCTCAGCGTCCGCGTCGTCTCGGTGGCCCTGCTCGTCGTGGTGTTCGCCGTCGGCGGGATGCTGCTGTCCCAGCGCGCCTACCGCGGCGGGCTCGGTGCCCCGCTCGCCGTCGTGAACCTGGCCAACCCCCTCGCGGCCGCCGCCATCGGCATGGTGCTGCTCGGCGAACGCCTCCAAGGCGGAGCGGCGGGAGTACTGCTGGCGGCGGCGGGCGCCCTCGCGGCGGCGCGCGGCGTGCTCCTGCTCACCCGGACGCCCCCGGCTCCGACGGGCGGCGCCGTCGCCGCGGGGGCCGCCGCGTCCTCGGGCTCCGCCGGCCCCGCAGCCCCGATCGCCTCCGCTGCTCCTATGGCCCCCGCAGCCCCGACCGCCCCGGCGGTGCCGTCCGCCCCCGTCGTTCCCGTCGTTCCCGCCGTACCGCCCGCCCGTGTGGCAGCATGACGCGCATGCTCGAAGGATCGTCCCTTTCCCTGTGGTCCAAGGACTCGGTGCTGTCGATCGGCTCGGTGGGCTCGGTGCTCTCCGTGGGTTCGGTCGGCAGCGTGCTCTCGATCGGCTCGGTCGGCTCCACGCTGTCCGCCGCCTCCCTCGGTTCGAGCCTCTCGCTCATCTCCGCCGGCTCCTGGCTCAGCGTGGGCTCGGTCCTCTCCGCGCAGTCCTCCTTCTCCGTACTCTCCTGGCGCTCGCGCGGCGCCTTCCTGGCGGCGGGCGCGGTCGGCGCGGCCGGTGTCGCGGCCCTCACCGTGCTCGCCCTCTCCCGGCCGGCCGCGCACCGCTGACCACGGACGGAGAACCGTTTCGGCCCCGCTCGCGTCCTCCCCGGTGAACGCGACGCACCACCGAAACGGAGTGACTGGTCATGGGGTTCGTGAGCTGGATCATCCTGGGACTGCTGGCCGGCGGCATAGCCAAGGTCCTGTTGCCGGGCCGGGATCCGGGCGGCTTGATCGGTACCGTCCTCATCGGCGTCGCCGGGGCCTTCGTCGGCGGCTGGCTCTCGGCCACGTTCCTCGACCGTCCGGTCCAAACGCAGTTCTTCGACCTCGCCACCTGGGGATCCGCCATCGCGGGCTCGCTCGTCCTGCTGATCGGCTACCGCATCCTGTTCGGCAACTCCCGCGACTGAACGCCCGCCGCCCGCCGCCCGCCTGCCCCGGCCGCGCGGCGCGACGCACGGGCGTACGGATACCAACAGCGAGGGAAGCGTTCCGGGACGTCCCAGCCCCCCTGTGACCCCCGCCCCCACGGCAGACCTGCACGACCAGCACGCGAGGAACTCGCCCTTCCGCACCACCGGCTTCCGCAGTCCGGCGGCCGCAGGCTCTTCGCCGGCCCGGTCCGCACGCTCGCCCGCCCCGAGGACAACGCGCTGCTGCGCGTGCTCGTCCACAGCCCCGGAGAGGGAGCCGTCCTCGTCGTGGACGGCGGCGGCTCGCTGCGCAACGCCCTCGTCGGCGACCTGATCGCGGGCGCGTCGCCCGGCGCAACGGCTGGGCCGGGCTGATCCCGCTCGGCGCGGTCCGCGACAGCGTGGCCCTCGGTGGACTCGACCTCGGCAGCACGGCCCTGGGCACGATCCCGCGCAAGAGCGGCGAGACCGGCGCGGGCGCGGTGGACGGGCCCGTCACCATCGGCGGCGTCACCTTCCGCCCCGGGACGCGGTGTACGCGGACGACGACGCCGTCGCGGTCCTCCCCACCGGCAGCTGACCGGCCGTCCGGCTGTCCGGCCCCCCCGGCCCTCCGGCGACCGCCCCGCCAGCCGGGAGGTGGCCGGAGCCGCGCCGCGAGGCGACCGCTCCCGCCCCCAGCCGCCGGGGCGCCGCCGCTTCCGCGCACCGGCCGGAGTCCCCGGTGCGGGGGCCGGATCGCGCCAGGGCGGCGCGGCCCGCCCTGGTGTGCCACCGGACACCGGGCTTCACTCCGGGGCCATGACACGACACCGGATCATGCGCCTGCTCGGCGCGCTGACCCTCGCGGCCGCCGGCCTGGCCGGCGCCTCGGGACCCGCGGCCGCGGCCCCGGCCTCGTACGGTGCGGCTGCCCCGGCCCCAGCCCCGGGCCCCCGTGGGCCGGCCCCCGCCCCCGGCCCGACCCCGCCCGCCGAGTTCGGAACCGACTGGCACGACCCCCTCACACCCGGCCCGCCCGTCGCCCGCCCCGCGACACGGTCCTGCCGGGTCACCCTCGCGGAGGCGCAGTTCCGCGACTTCACCCCGTACCGGGGCTCCTACGCACCCCCCGCCGGCTGCGGCACCGACCACTGGGCCGCGGTGGTGCTCCGGCTCGACGGGAAGGTCAAGGGCCGCCAGTACGACCGCCTCGGCCACCTCTCCCTCGGCGGCGTCGAGATCCTGCGCACCTCCACGCCCCAGCCCTCGCCCGACGGCATCGCCTGGTCCGTGGAGAAGGACGTCACCCGCTACCGCGACACCCTCGCCCGGCCGCAGCCCGTCGAGATGCTCATCGGGAACGTCGTCGACGACACCTACACCGGAGTCATCGACGTCACGGTCACCCTCACCTTCTACGCCGCCGAGGGCCGCACCGGCCCGGCCGCGACCCCCGACCGCGTCCTGCCGCTCACCTCCCCGGCCGTCACCACCCCGCGCAACACCGAACGGCTCCTCGCCGAGGTGTACGCCACCGGCTCCGGTGGAGGCTGCGAGGAGTACTGGTACCTGACCGTCCCGGACGCGGCCCCGTACTCCTGCAAGGCGGCCGACGGCCCGTACCGCGAAGTGCGCGTCCACGTCGACGGCCGGCTCGCCGGCCTGGCCGCGCCCTTCCCGACCGTCTGGACCGGCGGCTGGTCCAACCCCTTCCTCTGGTACGTCACCCCCGGCCCCCGCGCCTTCGACGTCCAGCCCGTCGTCTACGACCTCACCCCCTTCGCCGCCCTCCTCAACGACGGCCGCCCGCACCGGATCGAGGTGACCGTCGCCGGAGCGCCGGCCGGCCAGAGCGGCTGGAGCACCCCGGCCAACCTGCTGCTGTGGCAGGACGAGGCACGGGCGGTCGTCACCGGCGCCCTGACCCGGCACGAGGAGGGCCGGCCGACCGGCCACTCCCGCTGGACGCCCGCCGCACCCGGCGCCGCCCACCGCCTCGACACCGAGGGCGGCCACCGGCTCACCGTCGCCGGATACCTCGACACCTCGCACGGCCGGATCACCACCACGGTCACCCGCGCGGTCCGCAACACCTCCGTCCACCGCTGGACCGACGGCGAGAACCTCGACGCCCTGACCGCCGAGTGGACCGACGAGGAGAACGTGGCCCGCGGCGCCACCACCACCCGCACCCTGCGCACCTACACGATGGACGGCGAGACCACCCTCGGCGCCGGCGACCGGCTGCGCACCGTCCTGTCCCTCGGCGACCGGGCGGACACCACGACCCGGCGCGGCGGCCGGACCGTCGGCTCCTCCCGGCTCGACGACCGCTACACGGGCGACGCCACCTACACGACCGGCGTCCCGCGCGACCAACGGCACGCCGTCGCCACCACCACGGCCCGCACGCGGGCCTACGGGGCCGGGGTGCCCGGCGGCTGTCACGACCGCACGCTGACCGCGGTGCAGGGCACCCTCACGGTGGACCGCCTCCGCTGCTGACGGAGGGGGGCCCTACGATGACCGGCCATGGAGACGAGTGAGGCCGGCAGACAGCTGATCGACGGCCGGTTCGAACTGATCAAGCCCTTGGGCGCCGGCGGCATGGGCACGGTGTGGCGTGCCCGTGACATCGCCCTGCACCGCGACGTCGCGTTGAAGGAGGTGCGCCCGCCGGACCCGGCCACCGCGGCCGCCCAGCCCGGTCTCGCCGACCAGCTGCGCGAACGGGCCGTCCGCGAGGCCCGTGCCCTCGCCCGCCTCGCCCACCCGAACGTGGTCACGATCCACCACATCGTGGAGCCCGCGCCGGGTGCCGACGGCCACCCGTGGATCGTCATGGAGATGGTCCGGGGCGGCTCGCTGTACGACCGGCTGGAGTCCGGCCCCCTGCCGGTCGCGGAGGTGATCCGGCTCGGCCTCGACGTGTTGTCCGCGCTGCGCGCCGCGCACGCCGAGGGCGTCCTGCACCGCGATGTGAAACCGGCCAATGTGCTGCTGCGCCCCGACGGCTCCGCGGTGCTTACGGACTTCGGCATCGCCGCCCTGCACGACTCCTCGGGCCTCACCTCGACCGGGGTGCTGATCGGCTCGCCCGAGTACATCGCGCCCGAGCGGGTGCGTGGCGCCGAGGGGCTGGCCGCCTCCGACCTGTGGTCGCTCGGCATGATGCTGTACGTGGCCGCGGAGGGCGTCCACCCGCTGCGCCGGGCCTCCAGCCTGGCCACCGTGGTCGCGGTGCTCGACGAGCCGCTGCCCGCGCCCGTACGGTCCGGGCCGCTGGGGCCCGTACTGGAGCGGCTGCTCGTACGGGACCCGGCCGCGCGCCCCGACGCGGTGCTCCTGGAACAACTGCTCCGCGGCGCGAGTTCCGCTCTCGCGGGGCCGGCGGCCGGCTACGGTCCGCCCCCGCCGTCCGGGCCGCCCACCGCCCCGGCCGGCGCCTCGCAGGCGCCCGCCGCGCTCCCCGGGCCCTACGGTCCGTACGCGCCCTCGGCCCACCCGGCCCACACCCCGCCGGCGTTCCGTCCCGGCGGCGGCTCCCCGTACGACGCCACCGCGCCGCTCCCGGCCACCCGCGGCCCGCGCCGCAGGACGGCCCTGATCGCGGCGGTCCTGACGGTGGCCCTGACGGGCGGGGTCGTCGGCCTCGTCCAGTGGCTGCCCTTCGGGGGCGAGCGGTCCGGCGGCGACGCGAAGGGCGCCACCACCACCGCCACCAGCGGCCCCGGCACCCCGGCCGCGAAGACGCCCGCCCCGCAGGCGAGCACCCCGCAGGCGGCCACCGGCGGCGGCCGGCAGGGCGGTTCCGCGGCCCCGCCCAAGGGCGGGCTGCTCACCCCGGCGGGCATCCGGACGGCGCTGGAGGCGTTCAAACAGCAGGCCGGCACCACGGTGTTCGTGGACCTGCTGGTCTACGACGGGTACGTCCTCGCCTCGATCCCCACCGCCCCGGGTGCCAAGACGGTCGACGCCTGGCAGTACCGCGACGGTGCCGCCAAGCGCACCGGCCCGAAGGGGACCGTCGATGCCGACAAGCCCCTGATCGACATGGCCACGGTCTCCTGGGACGCCCTCCCGGGCCTGCTGGAGCAGTCCCAGAAGGAGCTGGGGGTGTCCGCTCCGACATCGCGGTACGTCATCGTCGACGCCTGGATGATGGACGGCCTCCCGTGCATGAGGCCGTACCTGAGCGACGAGTACGGCCAGGGCGGCTACGTCCTCGCCGGGATCGACGGCAAGGTGCGCAAGGTCCAGCGCTCCTGACCGCCGGTGAACCGGAGCCCTAGTACGGGCCGTTCACGTTGTCGATGGAGCCGTAGCGCTTGGCCGCGTAGTTGCAGGCGGCGGTGATGTTGGCGACCGGGTCGTACGAGTCCAGGGAGGTGCCCGGCACATGGTGCGCCCGGAAGGTCGGGTCGATGACCTGGAGCAGACCCTTGGAGGGGATGCCCGCCGCGGCGTTCGAGTCCCAGTTGTTGATCGCCAGCGGATTTCCGGAGGATTCCCGCATGATGTTGCGGTGGATTCCGTTGTAGGTGCCGGGAATTCCGTGCTTCGCCATGACGTCGAGCGACTCGCGGATCCAGCCGTCCAGGTTGTTCGGGTAGGTCTTGGCGGCGATGGTGGCCGCGGCCTTCTTCGCGGCCGTGCCGAGGTTCAGTTTCAGGCCGGGGCGGATGGTCGCCGGGTTCTCGCCGATGGTGGTGCGGTTGGCGGCGTAGAGCTGTTCCCAGCCCCCGGTGAGGGAGTGCTGCGCCGCGATCTGCGACAGGGTGTCGCCGGCGACCACCGCGTACGTGGTGGGTGCGGTGGCCGACTCGGCCGCTCCGGCGCTGGTCGCGCCGACCAGGGGGAGGGCGAGGGCCAGCCCGCCGGTGCCGGCGAGGGCCAGCCTGCGGGTGATCGGGTTCTGCTTCGGCTGGCGGTGCTTACCCTGTGCGGGCATGGCGGAATTCCTCACGTGGGGGGACGGGAGATCCCCGGCGGCGGCCGGATTCGGCTGTCGGCCGCTGGGAACGAGGTGACCGTAGGCGAGTTCGCCCGGCCGGAACAAGACATGAATTCCGCCCGGAGATCGACTTCCCGCATTCCGCACGCGAAATGACCATGGAAAGGTCTTCGGGTAATTGCCGATTCCCTTTCCGGGGAAAGGGAATCGGCCGGTCGCACGGACATGATGTTGAATGCTTTCAAGTGACTGACGTCACGGTTTGGCGGCCGGAATCCCAATATGGGCAAGTCGGCGCTCCACGTGCCTCATTAGGGCGACTCGTGCATTGGTTGCGAATCGCCCATTAAGGACTCTTTCCGGCTTTTCGTGGTCGGTCGCAGGCCATCGGCGTCCCGCCGGCCGCGGGGCCGCCGCGCGGCGACCGCACCGCGGCCGTTCACAGCTCCGCCAGCCGCTCCGCGACCGCGTCCACCGCCCCCGCCGAGGCCGGCAGCAGGGGGAGCCGTACGCCGGCGGTCGGAATGCGGCCCTGCGCGTGCAGCACCCCCTTGACCACCGCGGGATTCGGCTCGGCGAACGCCGCCGCCGACATCCGGGCCAGCGCGTGCCCCAGCGGCCGCGCCCGCTCCACGTCGCCCGTCCGCCAGGCCGCGGCCAGCTCCGCGAACCGGGCCGTCGCCAGGTGCGCCGAAGCCAGTACGCCGCCCACCGCGCCCATGGCCAGCAGCGGCGAGAGGAACACGTCGTCGCCCGCCAGCACCTCGAACCCGTCCGGCAGGTCCCCGAGCAGCGCCACCGTCTCCTGGTCGATGCCGCCGCCCGCGTACTTCACCCCGGCCACTTCCGGCAGCGAGCCGACGGCCCGCAGCGCGGCGGCGTCCAGCGGCTGCCCCGTGCGGTACGGGACGTGATAGACGATCAGCGGCACGGGGCTCACCTCGGCCAGCCGCGCGAAGTGCGCCAACACCCCCGCCGCCGAAGGCCGTACGAACGCAGGCACTGTCACCAGCGCGGCCCCGGCCCCCGGCAGACGTGCCAGCCGCGCCAGCGACTCTTCGGCCGCACGGGTCCCGCTCGCCCCCGCGCCCACGGTCAGCAGCGCGCCCCGCTCCCCGCAGACCCGGGCGCACACGGCGGTGACGAGGTCGCGCTCCGCCGCGTCGAGCAAGGCGACCTCCGCGGTCGTCCCGAGGGCGACCAGACCGGCCGCGCCCCCGTCGAGCACGTCGTGGGCGAGGGCCTCCAGGGCCTCGGCGGCGACCTCCCCGGAGCGGTCGAAGGGGGTGACGAGGGGTACGTGGATCCCGTGCAGGGAGAGGTCCCCGGCGGAACGCCGGTCGGTGTCCTGGTTCATGCTCCGAGCCTGGCGCCCGGGAAGCGTCGAATCCAGTTCGCGTTTCCCACCAGAACCGTAAGCTGAGCCGATGCTCGACGTACGACGCCTGCGCCTGCTGCGCGAACTCGCCCGCCGCGGGACCATCGCCGCCGTGGCTCAGGCCCTCGCCTTCAGCCCTTCGGCGGTCTCCCAGCAACTGACCGTCCTGGAACGCGAGGCCGGCCTGCCGCTGCTGGAGCGCACCGGCCGCCGGGTCCGCCTCACCCCCGCCGGCGAGACCCTGGTCCGCCATGCCGACGCCGTCCTCGAACGGCTGGAACGGGCCGGCGCCGACCTCGCCGAAGCCCGCGGCGGCCTCGCCGGGGCGCTGCGCGTCGGGGCCTTCCCCACGGCCGCGCGGGCCATCGTCCCGGCCGCCCTGACGGCCCTCGCGCGGCGCCACCCCGCGCTGGAGCCGATGGTGTCGGAGACCGACCCGGCGGCCGTCGCGCACGCCCTGCGGGCCGGGGACCTGGACGTGGCGCTGATCCACGTCTACGACCTGGTGCCGGCGCCGAGGGAGCCCGGGATCGACACCGAGCCGCTGTACCGGGAGGCGATGTACCTGGCGGCGCCCGCGGGCCGGGCTCCGGGCCCGCCGCCGCCCGGCGGTCCGGACCGGAGCCCGGAGGTGAGCCCGGACCGGACCACGGACCAGGCCGGCGTCCTGCTCGCGCACGCGGAGGACCCCTGGATCACCGCCAGCCCCGGGACCCTCTGCCACGCGATGACCGTACGGGCCTGCCGGGCGGCCGGATTCACCCCGCGCGTCCGCCACCGGGTCGACGAGTTCGCCACCGTGCTCGCCCTGGTCGCGGCCGGCCAGGGCGTGGCCGTCGTACCGCAGCTCGGGATCACCGGGCCCCCCGACCCCGCCGTCCGCCTCACCCGGCTGCCCATGGAGCGCCGCACCGAGGTCGCCTTCCGCAGCGGATCCGCCGCCCACCCGGCGGTGGCCGCGTTCACCGCCGCGCTGCGGGAGTCCGTACCGCCGGAACCGGCCGGTTCGCGCGCCGCGCGGTGAGACGGCTCCCACCCGGTGGGGCGTCCGTGTACGTTCGGACGGCAGCCGAATGAGAGTGGGGTAGCACGTGACGCACCGCGTACGAGGGGTCATCGCCCGGAGCAAGGGCGCACCGGTGGAGACGACGACGATCCTCGTCCCCGACCCGGGACCCGGCGAGGCGCTGGTCAAGGTCCAGGCCTGCGGGGTCTGCCACACCGACCTGCACTACCGGGAAGGCGGAATCAACGACGAGTTCCCCTTCCTCCTCGGCCACGAGGCCGCGGGCGTGGTCGAGTCGGTGGGCCCGGACGTCACCTCCGTGGCGCCCGGGGACTTCGTCGTCCTCAACTGGCGTGCGGTGTGCGGGACCTGCCGCGCCTGCCGGCGCGGACGGCCCTGGTACTGCTTCGCCACGCACAACGCGACCCAGCCGATGACGCTGGAGGACGGCACCCCGCTGTCCCCGGCGCTCGGCATCGGCTCCTTCGCCGAGAAGACCCTGGTCGCGGCCGGCCAGTGCACCAAGGTGGACCCGGCCGCCTCGCCCGCGGCCGCCGGACTCCTGGGCTGCGGCGTGATGGCCGGCCTCGGCGCCGCCCTGAACACCGGAGGCGTCGGGCGGGGCGATTCCGTCGCCGTCATCGGCTGCGGGGGAGTGGGCAACGCCGCCGTGGCCGGAGCCCGCCTCGCCGGCGCCTCCACGATCATCGCGGTGGACCTGGACGACCGGAAGCTGGAGTGGGCCCGCGGGCTGGGCGCCACGCACACCGTCAACGGCGGCAGCGAGGACGTGGTCAAGGCCATCCAGGCGCTGACCGACGGGAACGGCGCCGACGTGGTCATCGACGCGGTCGGCCGTCCGGAGACCTACCGGCAGGCGTTCTACGCCCGCGACCTGGCCGGGACCGTGGTCCTGGTCGGCGTGCCGACGCCGGAGATGAAGCTCGAACTGCCGCTCCTGGACGTCTTCGGCCGGGGCGGCGCGCTGAAGTCCTCCTGGTACGGGGACTGCCTGCCCGAGCGCGACTTCCCGGTGCTCGTCGACCTCTACCTCCAGGGCCGCCTGGACCTGGACGCCTTCGTGTCCGAGACGATCCCGCTCGACGGGGTCGAGGCCGCCTTCGCCCGGATGGAGCGCGGCGAGGTGCTCCGGTCGGTGGTCGAGTTCCCGTAAGGCCCGGCCGCCCGCCGGACCCCGTACCGGGACCGGCCCCCGTACTAGACTCGGCCGGACCGGGGGTCCGGCGGTCCGCGGGTCGGCCGGACCGCCACCCCCGTGCCCCCGCCGCGATCCGGCCGGGGCGCGGGGCCTCGCACCTCGTACCCCAGGGGCCGTCCGTGACCGCAGAGCACACCTACCGCCAGCCCGGAACGGTCCTCACCGACCACCGGTTCACCGTCCCCCTGGACCACGCGCACCCGGACGGCGAGCGCATCGGGCTCTACGGCCGCGAGGTCGTCGCCGCGGGCAAGGACCCGCAGAGCCTGCCGTGGCTGCTGTACCTGGAGGGCGGCCCCGGCTTCGGCGCACGGCGGTTCATCGGCCGGCAGGCCTGGCTGGACCGGGCCCTGACCGAGTTCCGCGTCCTGCTCCTCGACCAGCGCGGGACCGGCCGCTCCACCCCGGTCAACCGGCAGACCCTGCCGCTGCGCGGCGGACCGGCCCAACAGGCCGACCACCTCGCCCACTTCCGGTCCGACTCCATCGTCCGCGACGCCGAGGCCATTCGGCCCGGCCTGACCGGCGGTGCGCCCTGGACCGTCCTGGGACAGAGCTTCGGCGGCTTCTGCGCCACCCACTACCTCGGGCACGCGCCCGAGGGACTGGCCGCGGTCCTGATCACCGGCGGACTGCCGTCGCTGACCGCCACCGCCGAAGAGGTGTACGAGGCCGCGTACCCCCGGATGGAACGCAAGACCGCCGCGCACTACGCCCGTTACCCCATGGACGTGGAGCGCGCCCGCCGGATCGCCGCCCACCTCGCCGTCCGCCCGGCCGAACTCCCGGGCGGCCACCGGCTGACGCCCGCGGCCTTCCAGTCCCTCGGCATCCTCCTCGGCTCCGGCGACGGCGGCCACCAGCTGCACTACCTCCTCGAGGACGCGTTCGTCCCCACCCCCGGCGGCCCGGAGCTCTCCGACGCCTTCCTGGAGGGTGTTCACGCCCTCCTGTCCTTCGCCGGGCACCCCCTGTACGCGCTGATCCACGAGTCGATCTACGCCCAGGACCCGGCCGTGCCCACCGGCTGGGCGGCCGACCGGGTGCGCGCCCGCCACCCGCGCTTCGACGCCGGCACGACCCTCGCGGGCACGGAACCCCTGCTGTTCACCGCGGAGAACGTCCACCCCTGGCACTTCACGACCGACCCGGCCCTGGTCCCGCTGCGCGAGACCGCCGAGCTGCTGGCCGCCCGTACGGGCTGGACGCCCCTGTACGACCCCGCGCGGCTCGCCGCCAACGAGGTTCCGGTGGCCGCCGCCGTCTACCACGACGACCTGTACGTCGACACCGCGCACTCCCTGGAGACGGCCCGCGCGATCCGGGGGCTGCGGACCTGGGTGACGGACGAGTTCGAGCACGACGGCGTCCGCGCGGGCGGCTCCCGCGTCCTGGACCGGCTGCTGGCCCTCGTACGCGACGAGGTCTGAGGGGGCCCGCCCCGCGGAGGTCCCGTCGGCGCGGGTCCCGCCCCGCACGCTCCCCTCAGCGCGGGGCCAGCCGGAGGGGGCGGCCGAAGCGGACCGGGACCCCCGCGGAGTACAGGACGCTGGCCGGGGCGCCGACCGGGGCGGACAGCCCCGCCGCGGCGACCAGGTCTTCCGTGCACTCCAGCAGCTCCGCACGCCGCAGCGGCCAGCGCGGATGGGTGTTCGGCAGGTACAGCGGGCCGGTGTGGAAGTCGTTGTGCAGGGCCCAGCGGGCCGTGACGAAGTGCTCCAGCGCGGTCGGCTCGCCGACCGGCGGTCCCACGCGGACGGCGATGCGCGAGCCCGCGCCGCGCGGGCCCGGCCACCTGCGCCGCCCCGTGTACGTGAGGACGTCACCCTCGCGCACGACGGACATCCGCGCCCACCGGTAGGGAAGCCGGAAGCCCGCACGGGCGATGACCACCGGTAGGAGCCGCGAGGCGTCCAGGGACCGGAACACGACGCCCCGACGCCCCCGGGCGTCCACCGAGTACAGCCGTACGTTCGTCTCCGGGAAGGAACCGAAGTACGGGACGCCCGGCAGCCCCAGCCAGCCCACGCGGTGCATCCGGAAGGCGATGAGGCCGACGTAGGAGACCCCGTCGAGGGTGTCGGGGACGGTCCCGGCGGGCAGCAGGGGCGCCACCTCGGCCGGGTCGACCGCCCAGTGCAGGAACGCCAGGTCGAGCCAGGACTGCGTCAGCAGGGGGCGCGCCAGGGAGAAGGGCGGCTCGGCGCTCACGGGTTCCGTCGGCTGGGGATGCGGCACCCCGCCATTGTCCCAGCCCGCCGCCCGCCCCGCCGGACTCGCCGGGAATCCGGGGCCGCTTCCGCCGCCCCGGCGAGGGACGGCCACCACCGCACCGAATCCGGGAGACCCGGGCCTATGGCAGAGATCGCGAACAGATGACACGCTCGTCTCCTCGAATGCGCGAGCCTGGGGGGCGGACACGTGACGGAGCCGGGTATCGGCATGGGCCTGCGGGGCCGCAGCGGCATCCTCACCCTCGTCGACGCCTGCCTGAAGCAGACCCCGGCGGCCGAGCGTCCCCTCACGATGCTGCTCGGACCACCCGGCAGCGGCGCCAGCGAGGCGCACAGCGCCCTCATGGAGCACTTCGGGCCGCAGTACCCCTTCGCCTTCGTCAACTTCGGCGGCTCCCAGTCCCTCCTGCCCCGCTACGCCCTCGGCCTCCTCGCCCGCCAGCTCGAACGCAAACTGCCCCGCTACGGACGCTCCCGCTTCCCGCTGCTCAGCCTCGGCCTGCTCGCCTCCGACCAGGAGCTGCGGATGCGCAGCCTCGCCGAGGGCCGGCGCGCCGTCCAGCGGCAGCTCGACGAGTTCCAGCAGGACAACGAGGCCCGCCACGGCGACTACCTCGCCGCCTTCTTCGAAGTCGGGATGGGCGCGGTCGGCATGCCCGAAGGCGCCTCCACCGCCGCCCTCGCCCTCTTCCAGGACGCCCTGCGCCGGGGCCGGCGCAGCATGCCGGGCCTGCTCCGCGGCCGGCTCACCACCGGCGCCCACTGGTACGGGGCGCACCCCATGATCCGCAGCGGGGATCCCATGGAGGCGCTGGTCGAGCTCAACCTGTGGCGCCACGAGGGGGACGGGAACGCGCAGGAGCGCCTCGACCTCGTGCTGTTCTCGGCGTTCCTGGAAGACCTCCGGCGCAACACCGCCCGCAACTTCATGCCCCGCTCCTACCTGCTCCTCCTCGACAACTCCCACACCGAGTACGGCCGCCGCTTCCTGGACCTGCTCGTGCGCGCCCGGCACGACGAGACGGTCGTCGCCGGGCACGCGAGCGACCCGCTGACCGTCGTCGCCAGTTCCAACCGCTGGCTGCCCCGCTGGGGCCCCGCCACCGGGGACTCCTGGCCCTGGCAGCTCCGCGGCCCCGACCGGGCCTCCCTGACCGACTGGAACACCCACCGGCCCACCCGGGACAGCGAGGACACCTGGTGGTACCCCTTACGCCTGCGCGACCTCAACCTCGACGAGGTCCGCATCCGCATCGAGCTCCAGCTCGGCGGACACGGTGACCTCGCCCCGCTGACCCGCCTCACCCCCTTCGTGCACCGCCTCACCGGCGGACTGCCGCGCGCCGTCCACCAGGTCCTGGAGACGCTGCGCCAGTCCGGGCCGCCGCCGGACTCGGGACCCCGGCAGGACCGCTGGCTGCGCGGCCTCCCGGACCGGCCGCTGAGCATCGGCGAGACCACCGGCACCCTCGCGGACACCGCCCTCGGCCACCTCCTGCGCGACTTCGACGAAACCGGGCGCGCCGCCCTCGCCGAATGCGCCGCCGCCCGGGACTTCTCCGTCGGCACGCGCCTCCTCAGCCCCGGCGACGCCCTGTTCGGCGAAGTCCGCTCCCGCTGGCTGCTGTCCGGACCGACGGCCGTCGTCCCCGTACTCCACCCCTGGCTGCGCCGGCTGCTGCTGTGGCGGCTCGCCCGGCGCCCCGACGCGTGGGACACCGCGCACGAACTCCTCGCCGAGTACTACCGGGACGAGGGACGCCCCGTCCAGGAGATGTACCACGAGCTGGCCCTCGGGCGGACCGACGCGGTCACCGCCCATCTGACCCGGCGCTTCACCACCGTGCCGGCCCTGCAGTGGATCGCGGAGTTCCACGCGGTCACCGCCGCCCCCAACCGCCTCCCCGCCGACGGCGGCCCGCTGGACCTCCTCGCCGGGCTCGGCCCGCGCACCACCGGGCGTTCCGGCGGTCGCGTCATGGACGTGGAAGCCGTCATCCACACGCTGGTGACCACCCGATGGGTGTGGAGCGATCCGCTCGCCGACCCCGCCATGCGACTCAACGACATGATCGCCGACGGCTTCACCCAGCTGTCCCAACTGCGGAGGAACGACATCGTGGCCCTCTTCAACGAGGCGGAGCGACACCGCCACTGGCGCGATCCGCAGACCGCCGGAGGGGAGGGCTGAGCCGTGGTCAGACTCGAATGGCCGCTGCACGTGGTACGCCGCGTCGTCCTCGCCCTCGCCGCCGCCGCCGTGCTCGCCACGGCGCTCTGGCTGGGCGCCGGCTGGATCCAGGAGCGGCGCTCCACCTGCGCCGAGGGAGTCGTCGAACGCGGCGAACGGGACGAATGCGTCGGAGTGACCGACGGCTCCTACGCGTTCGCCCCGCACCTCGAAGAGGTCGGGAAGAAGATCCGGGAGGAGAACGCCCGCGTCCTGGCCGGCGCCGACGAGGAGCCCTACGTCAGCGTCGCCTACCTCACCTCCTTCACCACCACCGCCGAGGACAGCAACTCCGCGGAAGGCGTCCGGCACGAACTCCAGGGCGCCTACCTCGCCCAGTACCGCCACAACCGCGGCGACCTGTCGGCCACGCCGAAGATCCGCCTGCTCATCGCGAACCCGGGCAGCCGGTCGGTCCACTGGCGGCACACCGTCGACGAGCTGATCGCCCGCAAGGACTCCCCGGACCGGCTCGTCGCGGTGGCCGGCCTCGGCCCCAGTACGGACGAGAACCTCGCGGCCATACGGCGGCTCTCCGAACACGGCATCGCCATGGTCGGAGCCACCATGACGGCCACCGACATCCAGAACATCAACGGCTTCGTCCGGGTCGCCCCCACCAACGTGGACGAGGCGTACGCGGCCGCCGGCTACCTGAAGCGGCGCGGCGTCGCCAGCGCCCTCGTCATCCAGGACGTGGCCAAGGGCAATCTGTACGCCTCCACGCTCGGCACCGCCTTCACCGAGGCCTTCCACGACGGCGGCGCACACAGACTGGTGGCCGAGCGGATGACCTACGACTCCTCCGTCGGCAGCGCCTGGCAGAACGAACTCCGCTACATGTCGGGCCAGTTGTGCCTGCAACGCCCACAGGTCGTCTACTTCGCGGGCCGCGGCCGCCACCTCACCCATTTTCTGGACTCGCTGGCCAACCGCAGCTGCACCGAACAGAAGTTCACCGTCTTCGCCGGGGACGACACCACGAACCTGACCGCCGAACAGCTCGCCCACGCCGCCGACACCGGGGTCGAAGTCCTCTACACGGGCCTCTCCCACCCGGACATGTACCGGGCGTCCCCGCAGTCGGTGTCCGCCCCCTCGGCGAAGAACTTCCAGCAAGGCGGCCTGCTCGACCAGTGGTTCCCGCACGACGCCCGCCACGACGGCGGCGCGCTGATGGGCCACGACGCCGTCCTCACGGCCGCCCACGGCATCCAGATGGCCGCACGATGGCAGGGCAAGGTCGCCGGCGACGCCGTGGCCCGGATGTTCCACCAGATGGACGGCAGCCAGCAGGTGGCGGGAGCCAGCGGGTTCATCTCCTTCCAGAACAACGGCAACCCCCGCAACAAGGCGGTACCGGTCCTGCGGCTCAACGCGGCGGGCCAGGCCGAGTTCGTCGAGGTGTCGGCGGCGCAGGGCAAGCCCCCCGAACAGCAGTGACACGGCGCGTCGGCCGCCGATCGCGCGGGTGCCGCTCAGGCGGTCGGGCCGCCGGGGCCGTAGTGGGTGCTGAGGCCGTGGTGGTAGGCGGGATCGCCGAGGTGCCGCTGCCGGTCGAACTCGGGGGCGTTCTCGATCTGCACCCGCGACAGGCCCACGTAGATCCGCTGCTCGTCCAGCTCGATGCGGGTGATGGTCCCGGCCGGGATCAGTACCTCCTTGCCGAAGATCCAGACTCCGGTGTCGACCACCAGGTAGGAGGAGTCGAGTTCGGCCGAGTGCTTGTCGACCTTGCCGACGGTGCCGTCGGTCGCTTCGACCGGCCAGCCGGCCAGGTCCACGCCCTCGACGAACTCCGGGGCCTGTCGGTGGTTCCACATGTCGCGACGGGTCATGCAGCCCGCGTGCCCCCGGCCCGCCGTCCCAATCCCGCGCCCCGGTGGTCGCCCCGGTGGTCGCCCCGGACGCGCCCGTGCGGACGACGGACCGGCCGCCGCGCGGGGGGAGGCCCCCGCGCCGGACCGCCTACCGCGGCTGGGTGGCGATCTGGATCAGGTTGCCGCACGTGTCGTCGAAGACGGCGGTGGTGATGACGCCCATGTCCAGGGGTTCCTGGGTGAAGCGGACGCCGAGGGCGCGCAGGCGGGCGTACTCGGCGTGCACGTCGTCGACGGCGAACTGGGCGAGCGGGATGCCGTCCTTGGCGAGCGCGTCGCGGTAGGGCCTGACGGCCGGGTGACCGGCGGGCTCCAGGAGGAGCTGGGTGCCGCCGGGCTCGTCGGGCGAGACGACGGTCAGCCACCGGTCCTTCTCGCCCACCGGGACGTCGTACTTCTTCACGAAGCCGAGGATCTCGGTGTAGAAGCGCAGTGCCTCGGCCTGGTCGTCGACGAAGACGCTGGTCAGATGGATCTTCACGGGGTGCTTTCCTCCGGTCCGGATGGGTCGGGCACGGGCCATCGCTCGGCGATCTGCCGCAGCGGGGCCGTGTTCAGGTCGTGGAACTTGCAGCGGCCCTCCCTCCTGCTCTCGACCAGCCCGGCGGCCTCCAGCACGGCGAGGTGCTGGGAGACCGCCTGGCGCGAGATGCCGAGCCGGTGCTTCATGCTCAGGCGCCCGCAGATCTCGAACAGTGTCTGTCCGGACCTTTCCGTGAGCTCGTCGAGGATGGTGCGGCGGGTGGGGTCGGCCAGTGCTTTGAAGAGGTCGTCGGCCACGTCCTCACGATAGGCAACCACACACTTGCCTATCAAGTCGAGGTGCGCCGCGCCCGGACCCCGCGGACGAGCCCGACGGCTCCGTCGAGCAGCAGGAAGGCGAGCAGCGTCACCCCCAGCACCGGCAGCGCCCAGCCCAGCGCCGTCACGGCCGGAAGACCGACCGCGAGAGCCGGCAGGGGCAGGGCGCGCCAGGCACCGCGGGCCGGTGCCCTGCCCATCGCGGCCCTGCGGTCCCCGCGGGTGGGGCGGCGCTGCCACCACATGCGGTACCCCCACAGGGTCACCAGGATCAGGCCGAGCGCGACGACGGCCAGGGCGATCTGGTTGGCGACGCCGAAGAGCACGCCCATGTGGCCCTGGACGCCGAGCTTGCTGAGCTTGGCCGCCAGTGGGTGGTCCGCCCACCGGGTGTGGGAGACGACCTCGCCCTTCCCGGCGGCCTCGCCCTCGCCGGCGGCCTCGCCGACGCCGGTCCCCGCGCCCGTGCCGGTGTCCACGGCGACCCGGTCGTAGTGGACCGGCCAGACGTTGTCGTTCTGCGCCACGACCCACGCGCTGGACGCGTCGGCGGGGGGCGTCACCTCGACGGTGCCGCCCAGACCCGCCGCCCGCGCCGCGGCCAGCGCCGAGTCGAAGGCGGCCGGATCGGCGTCGGCGGCCTTCGGGGTACCGCCGTGGCCCGCGTGCTCCCCGCCTTCCGCCCCGGCCGGCGGCTCGGCGCCGGGCAGCAGGGTGTCGAGTTCCGGCGCGCGCCCCTGGACCGCGTCCAGCAGCCGACCGAAGCGCTCGCCGGCGTAGTGGGACCAGGTCAGCCCGGTGGCGCTGAGGAAGAACAGGCCGAGCGCGAGCCACACGCCCGTCGCCGCGTGGAAGCCGCGGGTGCGGCGGACGCCCCTGGCGCCCCGGTCGGGCAGCAGGACGCCGCGGGCCGAGCCGGCGCGCTGCCCGCGACCGCGGCCGAGCCAGAGCACCAGGCCGCCCGCCACGACCACTCCGAGCCAGCTCGCGGCGACCTCGGAGTAGAGGCGGCCGGTCTCGCCCAGGTGCAGGTTCCGGTGCAGGTCGTCGAGCCAGGTGGTCAGCGGAGTCGATCCGTACCAGGTGGTCAGCTCGCCCCGCACCCGCGCGGTGTACGGGTCGACGAAGACCGTGCGCTGTCGCTCGCCCAACTCGGGTACGGACAGCACCACACGGGTGGTGTGCCCCGGCTCCGCGGGTGTCGTGACGGAGGCGAGGGTGCCCTCCGGGTGCGCCGACCGCGCCGCGGTGATCTGCTCCGCCAGCGGCCGGGTCTGCCCGCCGGTCCGCTCGACGCGCAGCTGTTCGCCGTACACGAGCTGGTCGAGCTGAGGGGTGAAGGTGTAGACCAGCCCGGTGAGGGCCGCGACGAGCAGGAACGGGGCGACGAACACCCCGGCGTAGAAGTGCAGTCGGAGCACCAGGGCGCGCGCGGACCGCCACGAGCGGCCCGCGGGCTCCTCCCGTGTCGTCCGGTCCTGCCCCCGTGTGTCGTGACCGATGGCCGAAGACATGTGTTCCCCCATCAGTACGCGCGCTCAGTCGGGCGCGTACGGCGAAGCCGGTAGGTGGTGTGTGCCGGGCGCGGGCGTGGTAACCGCGCGCCGCGCCCGGCACACCGGCCGGAGAACGTGCGGGTCATCCGGTACTTCCGCTCCGACATGGCTCCTCCTCCTGGCACGCACGGATGAGGGACCGCCTGCCGGCTTCTGGTCACCTCCGTCATGTAGTCGGACCGCGACTGCATCTGGTTTCCGCCACTTTCCGTACACGCCGAAAGGCCCGGCCCGTTCCACCCTGGGCCGGGCCCGCCGTCGCGGGGCGCGGCGCTACTTCTTCTCGCAGGTGAAGGTCACCTGAGCGCTCCGCGCGCTCATCTTCTGGTCCGGCAGGTGCAGGGTGACGAAGGTGCTCACCGTCGAGGTGTTCGCCTGGCCCGGCACCGCCACCACGTGCAGCACGGCGCGGCTGCCGGTCCCGGCGGCGAAGTCGACCGAGCCCGGGGAGACCGGGTCGGAGCTGGAGGCGAACGTCCAGTAGTAGCGGACCTTCCCCGGCCCGGTGGCCGTGATCTTGCCGTCGAACTCGGCCGTGGTCCCCTTGGAGCAGTCGATGACGGACCCGGGCGGAGTCAGGACCACCACCTCGGCCTTGGTGACCTTCGCGCTCCCCTTGCCGCCTCCCGGCTTCTGCGGGGGAGTCTTGGCGCACGTGACGCGCTTGCCCTGCTGGGCCCCGCCGGACGGGTAGCCGACGACGCTGTACGCGCCGTGGGGCAGGCCCTGGCGGTCCAGTTCGCCCTTGCCGTTCACCGTGGCCCGGAAGGACGTCCTGGGCCCGTCGACCCGCACCGCCTGGTTCGCGGGGAAACCGACGAGGTGCAGCTTGTACCGCACGTCCGCGCCCGGTTTGCCGCCGCTGCCCGGCAGCAGCTCGCAGGAGGGTGCCGAGGGTGCGGCGGCCGGGCCCGCCGTGCGGCCCTGGGCCGCGAGGGCGGGGGTGAGGGCGACCGAGGAGGCGAGGAGCGGGGCCGCGAGAAGCAAGAGGCACCGACGCCGGTTCGTCTGCCGGATCATCGTGCTGCCCTTCGTGAGGAGAACCCCGAGGCAACACCCAGGATATCGGCCGGTACGCCCACCGGGCAGCCCGGACCCGTGCGGCCGCCCGGCCCGGCCCGGCCGGTGCCGCGCGGTGCGACCCTGTGTGCCCGGGGGGATACTGGGACGGGGCGTGCCCGGGAGCGCCGGGGGACCCGGCGCCGCCCGCCGTCGGCACGGTCGTGACCAACGCCCCGGTCCGCTCGTTCAAGATGGCCCGGGACCGACGCCCGGCCCTTCCCGGTCAGGCCCTGTCCGGGAACCGCGGTGAAGGGCGGGGTCCGCGCCCCCACTTGGCGTGTGCGAACTCTTCCCGGGATCCTGCGCCCGCCGCACCCGGAAAGTATGATCAAGCAATGTCTGACATGACCGAAACCACGCCCGGTTGGCTGACCAGCGACGAGCTGGAACTGGCCAGGGCCCGGATGCCGATCCTGTACGTGGAGGCCGTGCCCGTACGTGTGGACACCAGCGGCGAAGTCACCAGCATCGGGCTGCTGTTGCGCATCGGCCCGGACGGGACGGTCAGCCGGACCCTGGTGTCCGGCCGCGTCCTGCACCACGAGCGGGTCCGGGACGCGCTGCTGCGCCACCTGGAGAAGGACCTCGGCCCGATGGCCCTGCCCCACGTCCCCGCCTCACTCCAGCCCTTCACCGTCGCCGAGTACTTCCCCACGGTGGGGGTCACCTCCTACCACGACCCCCGCCAGCACGCGGTGTCCCTCGCCTACATCGTGCCGGTGACCGGTGACTGCCGGCCGCGTCAGGACGCGCTGGACCTGGTCTGGCTGAGTCCGCAGGAGGCGGCCTCGATCTCCGTTCAGAACGAGATGCCCGGTGGGCACGGGGTGTTGCTGAAGCAGGCACTCGCCTACGCGGGACACACCTACTGACACTGAGCGGCGGCCCCGGACCCGGGACCCCGGGGCCCGGGGCCGCCGTGGCGCCCGCGCCCGCTCCGAGCGGGCCGGTCAGGTCAGGTCAGGTCAAGGGTGCCTTGGCGCGCAGGACGGTCAGGAACTCCCGCATCCAGCTCGGGTGGTCCGGCCAGGCCCTGGCCGAGACCAGCGTGCCGTCGACCACGGTCTCCGAGTCCTCGAACGCCGCTCCGGCCGCCTTCATGTCCGGCTCCAGCGCCGGGTAGGCCGTCACCCGGCGGCCGGCCAGGCCGCCCGCCGCGGCCGTGATCAGCGGGCCGTGGCAGATCTGGGCGACCGGCTTGTCCGCCTCGGCGAAGGCGGCCAGGATCCGCCGTACCTCCGGGTCGTTGCGCAGGTATTCCGGAGCCCTCCCGCCCGGGACGACCACGGCCTCGTAGTCCTCGGTGACCACGTCGGCGAAGGCCAGGTCGGCCGGCCAGGTGTAGCCCGGCTTCTCGGTGTACGTGTCGAAGCCGTCCTCGAAGTCGTGGACCACGAACCGCAGCTTCTTGACGGACGGCGCCGCGATGTGGACCTCGTACCCCTCCTCGCGCAGGCGCTGGTACGGATACAGGACTTCCAGCGACTCGGCCGCGTCACCGGTCACGATGAGGATCTTCACTGCCATGGGCTGCTCCAGGAAGGACGGATCACGAACGGTCGGCCCCGCCGGGGCCACCCCCTACCCTCCCCGGGGGGCGCGCACCGCACACCCCCGGTGGTCCCCGTTCGGTTTCGGGAGCCGGGAACAAAGAGGTTTCGTTCACCGTTCATCTACACGTGGGCGCGGGAAGGGACGATGTCCCCGGGCCTGACCAACGCCTGCGGGGAAGATCGTTCGGCTGAAGCCCCGCAGAGCCCTTCGCCGCGAGGCGACCGCCCTTCCCGTACCCGCCTTCGAACGCCCCGGCCGGCTGTCCCCCCTGCCGGCCGGGGCCGCCCCGGCCGGCCCTTCCCCCCCCGGTCGGTCGGGGCCCTTTCGCATCCCGGGCCCCGCTCCTGACCTCCCCGAAGACGGCACCGCCGGGTCGGGGCCGGGCGGGTGACGGACCCGTCAGCGCATCCTGCGGGCGTTGAGCCGGGCGGCCTGGCGCGTCAGGTGGTCGCGCTCGGCGAGGTTGGGCGCCTTCCGGGCCGCCTCGGCGTACAGCCGGGCCGCGAGCGCCAGATCGCCGTCGCGCTCGTGCAGGTACGCCGCCACCGCGGCGTGGCGGGGCACCGGGTGCCCCGTACCCGCGGAGCCCGAGAGGGACTCCTCCAGAGCCGCGAGCGCCGCCAGGCCCGCGCGCGGTCCGTCGGCCTCGCCGACGGCCACCGCGCGGTTGAGCCGGACGACCGGGCTGCCGGTCAGGCGTACGAGTTCGTCGTACCACCCGACGATCTGCACCCAGTCGGTCTCGTCGGCGCTCCGCGCGTCGGCGTGGAGCGCCGCGATGGCGGCCTGCGCCTGGAACTCGCCCAGCCGGTCGCGGGCGAGGGCCGCCTGGAGAACGGCGACACCCTCGGAGATCGCCCCGGTGTCCCACCGGCCGCGGTCCTGTTCGGCGAGCGGCACCAGGCTGCCGTCGGACGCCGTCCGGGCGGCGCGCCGGGCATGGTGGAGCAGCATGAGGGCGAGCAGCCCCGCCGCCTCGGGGTGGTCGACCGCGGCCGCGAGCTGCCGGGCGAGCCGGATCGCCTCGGCCGCGAGGTCGACGTCGCCGGAATAGCCCTCGTTGAAGACCAGGTAGAGGACGCGCAACACGGTGGCGACGTCGCCGGGCCGGTCGAAGCGCACGGCGGACACGGTGCGCTTGGCCCGGCTGATGCGCTGCGCCATGGTTGCCTCGGGCACCAGGTAAGCCTGGGCGATCTGGCGGGTGGTGAGCCCGCCGACGGCGCGCAGCGTGAGCGCGACCGCGGACGACGGGGTCAGCGACGGGTGGGCGCACAGGAAGTACAGCAGGAGCGTGTCGTCGACCGCGGGCCCGGGCCCGGGCGCCGGCTCCTCGGCGACGTCCTCACGCCGGCGGCGGGCGGCGTCCGCCCGGGTCGCGTCGAGGAACCGTCTCCAGGCCGCGGTGACCAGCCAGCCCTTCGGGTCCCGGGGCGGGTCGGCCGGCCAGGCGCGGACCGCCGCGACCAGTGCGTCCTGCACGGCGTCCTCGGCGGCCGCGAAGTCGGCTCCGCGGCGGACGAGGATCCCGATCACGCTCGGCGTGAGGCTCCGGAGCAGGACCTCGTCCACCTCGGAGGTCACTCGGTGACCGTGGGCGGGGCGGTGAGGAACGGGCGCAGTTCGAGCCACTCGTGGATCGGCTTCCCGCCCGCCCCGGGAGCGGCCGACAGTTCCCCGGCCAGCTCGACGGCACGCTCGTGGCTGTCGACGTCGATCACCATCCAGCCGGCGATGAGGTCCTTGGTCTCGGCGAACGGTCCGTCGGTGACCGGCGGGCGGCCCTCGCCGTCGTACCGGACGAACGACCCCTCGGGGGCGAGCGCGGAGGCGCCGACGAACTCGCCGGTCCCCTCGAGCCGGGCCGCGAAGTCGTTCATGTACCGGATGTGGTCCGAGATCTCCTGCGGCGTCCACTGGTCCATGGGCACGTCGTTGACCGGAGCCGGGGCGCCGCGGTAGTGCTTGAGCAGCAGGTACTTGGCCATGGTGCATCTCCTCGGTGCTGGTACGACCATTGTGGCCGCGTTCGCAGCGGGGACGGAGCGGGCCACGGGTTCTCGACATCCGCGTCGGAACTCTTTTCCCGGAGGCCCGGCAGGCCCCGGAGGCCCGGCAGCCCCCGGGGCTCAGTGCGGGGCGGGGATCACGTCGCGCGTCTCGTCGACCCCGACGGCCGCGGTGGTGCTGCGGCCGAGCGCGCCCGGGGGTGCCTCGTCGGCGCAGACGGTGCCCCGCGCGGGCAGCGCCAGGGTGGCGAGGTAGGCCGTGGCCAGGGCGCTGACGCAGGCGCTCCGGTTGTAGGCCGTGTGTCCTTCGCCGTCGAAGGTCAGCAGCCGCCCGTTGTCCAGCGTCCCGGCCAGCGCCACGCTGTCCTGGTACGGGGTGTCCGGGTCTCCGGTCGTGCCGAGGACCAGGATCGGGGCGGAACCGGCCGCCCGGTAGGAGCCCTCGAAGCGGCTCGGGCGCTCCGCGGGCCACTGGGAGCAGGTGGGCGCGTGGTTGTGGTCGTACGTGGGCGGCCCGAGGCCGATGGGCGGCCCCAGCAGCGCAGACGCGGCGGCCTGGGCACCGATCAGCGCCCGCAGGAGCAGGGGACTGGTCGGGTAGACCCGGTCGGCGCACTCGACGGCCGTGTTGACGTTGAGGAAGTCGAAGGACGCGGGGGAGGGCGGGGACAGCAGGAAGGAACCCTGGCGCGCCTGGGCCGCCCGCAGGGCCTCTCCCAGGTAGGGCCATACCTCCTTGCCCGAGTTGATGTTGAACATGAGGCGGTAGGCGAGGGTGTAGCCGGTGGCCGGGCGTCCGCTCGCGGTGATGACGGGATCGGCGTCCAGCGCCCGCTTGAGCCGCTCGAAGGCCTGCCGGGGCCGGCCCTCGCCGAATCCGCAGGCGGCGGCGTTCTGCGCGCACCAGTCCAGGAACCGGCCGACCGCCGCGTCCAGCGCGGCGAACTGCCCGGCGTCGTACGCGTACGGCACGTCGGCGTAGCGCCGCGGATCGTAGCCCCCGTCCAGGACCATGGCCCGGACGCGCCGGGGGAACTGTGCGGCGTAGACGGTGCCGACGTAGCTGCCGAAGGAACGGCCGTAGAAGGACACCGTCTCCTCGCCGAGGGCCTGGCGCAGCAGGTCGATGTCCCTGGCGTTCGAGGCGGTGCCGATGAACGGCAGCAGGTCCCCGGACCGCCGCTGACAGGCGCCGGCGAAGTCGAGGCCCTGCCGAACGGCGCGCTGCGCACCGCCCGGGCCCGGAACGCCGCGTGCGGTGTCGACGGCCGCGGCGTACTCCGCGTCGTCCCAGCACTCCACCTGTCCGCTGCGGCCGACGCCGCGCATGTCGTACCCGACCACGTCGAAGGCGTCGCGCAGGGAGGCGGGGAGCGCGCCGTAGCTGTTGCGGGCGAAGTCCACGCCGGAGTTGCCGGGCCCGCCGGGGTGCAGCAGCAGGACGCCGGTGCGGTGGTCCCGGTCGGCGGCGAGCCGCCGGGTGACGGCGAGCGCGATCGTGGGCCCGGTGGGCCTGCGGTAGTCCAGCGGCACCCGGGCGGTCGCGCAAGCGAAGCCGTCCCCCGGGCCGTCGCAGGGGACCCAGGACAGTACGGGAACGGGAGGGTCGGCGGGAGCCGCCCCGGGAGCCGCCCCGGGAGCCGCCCCGGGTGGCGCGGCGCCGAGGAGCGCGGTGACGACGATCAGGACGAGGGCGATCCCCCATGCCGCTCGCGTGCGGGGGGCATCGGCCAAACGCGTCTGCATGCGGCGGTCCTCCGTCATGAGGGGTACGGGGCGGACGTCAACGTAGCCCCCTGCCGCCGCCCGTGTCGGCCCACCAGGAGTTGATTCCGGCCTACCCCCAGGGTTGTATGTCCCGCCGGTCGCCCGCTCGCAATGCGCTGTTCGGAGATGTACATGGCACTCGGCATCGTCGTCCTCTTCATGATTCCCGTCCTCATCGTCCTCGCCGTGTGCGTCGCCATCGCGTACTTCAGACCGAAGGAATCCCGCACCGGCTGTCTCCTCACGTCGGGCGGTCTCTTCCTCGTGTGCGCCCTCACGCTGGTCCTGTTCCTCGTCGACCGGAACACGGTGTGAGGCACGGGCGCGTGTCTCCCGCCCGGTGAAGGCCGCGGCTGCGCCGACGGTCCGGTCGGTCCTGTGGGAGTGCCCCCGGCAGTACCCTGCCGACGGGATCACCGGCGGCCCGTCGGGCGTTGGACCGTCGAAGGGAGCGATCACGTTGCACACACCGCACGACCCGAGCGAAGAGAAGGGGCCGATGGGCGCGGCCGACCAGGGACGGCAGTGGCCGGACGAGGCCAGTGTCGACAACGCGAGGACGACGCTGCTGCAGCTCCTCGCGCGGGCCGGGGTGCCCGCCGACGACGCGCGGGCTCTGATCGGGCTCGTCGAGGCCGGCACCCTGGCCCTCGCGTACGAGGAACTGGGCGCCGACGGCCGCAGCGCGCCGGGCGACAAGGGCGAGGCGTACGAGTCGGGCTGGCTCGACGGCGCCGCCGGCCTCCTGGACGAGCTCGGCGCCGTCGCCGAACGGACCCTGGCACGGGTCGTGGGGGAGGACGGGCCGCCGGACCCGGCCGGGGAGCGGCCGCGGCCCCGGCGCATGGAGGTGGAGCGGGCGCAGGTGGCGGTCACCCCGCTGTACCTGTCGTTCACCGCGGCCTCGGAACTGGACCCGGAGGTGACCGGTGAGGTCCTCACCGCCGTCCTCGCCACGATGAGCCCCCGGCAGCGGGCCGGGTACCCCGGGCGGCTGACACGGTTCGCCGCGGCCCACCGGGCCCGGCTGGAGCGGCTGTTCGCGGCGTACGGGCCGGGCAGCGCCATCACCGTCCACGGCCGGTACTCGCTCGTCCACTCGGTCACGAGCATCGCCGTGCTGGAGCGGCTCGTCGCCGCCCCGCGGGGGCTGCGGAGCTCAACCGCGCCGGCCTCTACCTGGACTGCCACGAGACCTTCGCGGAGAACTTCG